>NZ_OY762230.1 GCF_963665355.1 uncultured Desulfobacter sp. | reverse complement strand
GCTTCCTGATTGACCAGGATCTTGTCGATGAGCTGGTGGAGCATATTGGTTTTCATGGTGCCGAGCAGTTCTTCCTTGCGCTTTTGGGTACTGTTGCTGGCTTCAATCTTTTCTTGATAAAGGGCTGTCTTTTTTTCAAGCTGAACCTGGGTGATAATCTCATTGTTGACAATGGCAACAATCCGGTCAACGACCTCTTCGCCTGCCGCCTGCCCGGCCAGAACCAGAACCAATGCAAAACCCATCAAAAACCATTTTTAATCATCGAAACCATCCTTTTCCTTATGGGGATTCAATAAAAACCGGGTCACTTCCTTTTCATTGATTTGTGCCGGATATGCTGTTTTAATCTGCTCAATCCACTCACCGTAAAGGGCCTGCCGTTTTTCCCGCTTTAATCCGGTCAGCAGCTGTTCACCCAAGGCCTTTAATTGTGCTTCCTCCATCCAAAAGACCGGATTTTCTCCATCGAGATTGCCGTCATTAAGTGTCTTATAATATGAAACCAGATCATCCGGGGTGATGGTAATGGCCTCATCGAGCTGGGTATAGACCAGTTTTTCAATCACCAGGTTCTTTCGAAGTTTTTCTTTCCAGACCCGGTATGAGACGGCATTTTCTAACAGCATCTGCTCAAAGCTGTCATCCGGATAATCCTGGCGCAGCCGTTTTTCAGCCTGGTCCACCTCCTGGTCTGAAACCGCTATCCCCTTTTGCTGCGCGGCATTCATTAACTGACACTGCTCGGTTAACCCCATGACCAGATCCATGATCATGGTATTATAGTCGTTTGGATAATCTTTAATATTGTACGGGTAAGCCAGCAGTTTGAGATCAAGTTCATCAAAAAATTCGTCCCGGTCCACCACAATACGGCCGCTTTTGATCACAAACTCAGGCTCAACCGATTCCGGCGGAGAGGCTTTGCAACCGACCGCCTGAAAAATCATCATAATGATGGCCAGGAGGACATAACCATTTAAAGATCCATTCTTCCGGATAGCACACTCTCCTTTCAAACGCCTGGCTGTAACGGCAAAACAAATCCTTTAATCATAACCGGACCGGTCCCCGCCATTTTAACCCCGGACCGGACCCAATTTTTTTTAAGTCAAGAACATTACCATTAAGGCCCATTTTCCGCAAGCCCAACAAGAGACAAGAAAATAGAAACAAGAGACAAGAAGATGGAAAGCCCGGCATTGTCCTGTCCCTACTTTCTTGTATCTTGTTTCCAGTTTCCAGTTTCTTGAAAGCATGCCGTTAAATGCTTGATATCCCCCCCGGTGGCTTCAAGCACAGGCTCTTTTTCCCGGCATATGGGCATCACATCCGGGCACCGGGTATGGAACCGGCACCCGGGCGGGGGATTTTCTACAGACGGGATTTCACCTTTTAACACCATCCGTTTTCCGGTTTTTTCCGGGTCCGGTACGGGAACGGCTGACAACAGAGCCCTGGTATAAGGATGGGCCGGCCGGGTATAGATGGTGCCGGCATCGGCAATTTCAACCATCTTTCCAAGGTACATGACGGCAATCCGGTCTGAAATATGCCGGACCACAGACAGGTCATGGGAAATAAAGACATAGGTCAGGCCAAGGGTTTCCTGAAGGTTGAGCAGAAGATTTAAAATCTTGGACTGGACCGATACATCCAGGGCCGATACCGGCTCATCACAGACAATGATCTGAGGGGACATGCTGATGGCCCGGGCAATGCCGATGCGCTGGCGCTGCCCCCCTGAAAATTCATGGGGAAACCGGGAAAGGACATCAGCGGGCAGCCCGACTTTTTCAAGAAGGCCTGAAACCTCATTTTCCAAATCCAGGTTGCCGGCCCCGTGAATCCTGTATTTTTCTTCTAAAATCTGCTGGATGGTCTGCCGGGGATTCAGGGACTCAAAGGGGTCCTGGAAAATCATCTGAAGCTGCCTGGACAGTTTTTTCCTGTTTTTGGCATCCAGCTTTGAGACGGTGCCGCCGTTGACCCGGATCTGCCCGTCGGTTAACTCGTACAATCCCAGGATACACCGGCCCAAGGTGGTTTTTCCGCATCCGGATTCGCCCACAATCCCCAAGGTTTCCCCTTTTTCAACTGAAAAAGAAACCCCGCTGACCGCATGGACCCAGCCGGTCCGGCGCTGGAACACCCCCGAATATACCGGGAAATACTTTTTTAGATTTTCAACTTCAAGAATGGGCATGTTCCGATCCTGTGGGATTTTAGCTGTTAGCTGTTAGCTGTTAGCCGTTAGCCGTTAGCCGTTAGCCGTTAGCCGTTAGCGAATGGTTGTAAGTCCTTATGGCTAAAGGCTAATGGCTGATAGCCAAAAGCTTCTTTTTAGCTGTTCCGGGGCTGTTATACCATCTTTTTTTTTGAAAATCGAGAAAAGCAATGCCAGCTTCCGTGATTAAACCGGAAGCTGGCATTGTAAAAAAATTGAATCTGAAAAAGTGGGGAATGGGTACGGGTTAGCTTTACGCCTGAACCGCCACCAAGGCGACGCCCAGATTTTTTTCAAGGGCCTGGATTTTTTCAAGGGTTGCATTTTCCAGGGTGGTGGGCTTTGTATCGTGGCAGGAAAACGCCAGCATGGTAACCCCTAACTCTTTTTCCAGATCTTTGATCTGGGCCACATCCTGATCCTTTAAATTTGAAAGACTGCAAATCATGATATCCTCCTTGTTTTTAGCCATTAGCTATTAGCTTTTAGCCGTTAGCTTTTAGCTGTTGGCAGGCTGTATCAGCCTGGTATTTACATTTTGTTGTAAACTTATAGGTGTTTTTATAAGAAACTGGAGACAAGAAACAAGAGACAAGAGGGCGAAGCACCTGCGGTGCCCAATTTATAGTCTACCGTTGCTGGTATCTTCAGTTTCATTATTCGTTGTGGGCTTGTGGCCCATGGCAGTTATAGCATATAATTTAAATAGAAAATCGGGATTGGACAAGAAGGGAATAGTCAGGGGTTAATGACGGGCAAAACCTGTCATTGTGATAAGGATTTTAAAAAGATGTTCAAGTTGGTGGCGTTGTGGGTTAAGCCCAGTTTTTTGCGTAAATTGCGCCGGTGAAAATTAACCGTGGTCAAGGAAAGGTTCAGCAGGTCTGCCATCTGCTTGGAGGATTTATCCTGTTTGATCAACGAGGCAATTTTGATTTCCTGGGGCGTAAGAATCGCTTCCACATTGGAAACCCTTCGCAAAAATGGGGAGGCAATGTGATTGAGTTCCAATTCAATCAGTTCCAAAAGTTCCTTCTCAGGCCCTTTGGAAACGGCCTCTCTAAGCTGGTCAAGATAGGGCAGAACCGTAAATTTTATATTCTGAAAAAATGTGGTTTCCATTTGTTTGGCATCTTCATCCCGCTGCCGGAGGATGGCCCGCAGAGCCGCATTGGCCTCTTCCAAATGAATGGATTTTTGCTCAAGCTCCTGTTCCCTTTCCTTGAGCTGCTGCTCTGCAAGCTTTAAAGAAGTGATATTTTCATGGCTGATCACCACCCGTAAGGGGTCGGAACCTGCAGCCCTGATGGCCCGCATATAAAACCAGCGTTTTTCCCCGGGCGAATGGCACGGATAATCCATAACAAACTCGTCCACATCCCCGTTAATCACCCTCCGGATGCCTTTGGCCACGCTCCGGGCGGCCTGCCCTTCCCCGTCCCCTGCCATGTCACAGATATCAAGGTAATTGATATTCACCATATCCGGTCTGACCCCGATCTCATTTAACCGGGCAAATTCCTGCCATGCCCGGTTGGTTTCAATGATGATGCCGTTTTCATCAATAATGGCAATGTGGGCGGACAGGGAATTTAAAATGGTTTCAGCGTAATTGATGGTCATGGCGCTCCGGGGGGTTGGCTTTTTTCCGGTATGGGCCTGCCATGGGGATCTGTTTCGGGCTGCCCGAGTTTCTGATCAATATAGGCGGCGGCATTCCCGCCGAGATGTTCAAGCCTGTGGGCCGTGGCATGAACCTCATGTTCCGGTGTACCGATCTGTTTGAGATAGGTTTCCCACAGCCGGTGGGCCCGCAGCATTTTTTGGGCTTCATCCTTTCCTTTAGGGGTAAGGGCATAGCCTTGTTCCGTCAAGGTTAACTCCCCGTCCTGGATCATCTTTTTTAATACCCGGCCCATGTTTTTAACCGGCCCGGCATATTTTTGTATAAGGACCAAAGGGGCGGGCCCGTCATGTCGCAGCACCGTTGTCAGGATATCTTCAACCAATTGCTGTGGAATGAGGCTGCGCATCCGCATCCACCGCGATAACAGGCCGTACTTGGGGGCAACCACCAGCACCACCAGAAACTGAACCGTGCAAAACAGCATGATGGCCCCGCCCCCCGAAGAATCCAGCCAGACACAAAGGTAAAGGCCGCCGATAACACTGGTGACACCGAACAGGGCCGACAGCCACATCATTTTGTCCAGACGGTCGCTTAAGAGATAAGCCGTTGCCGCCGGCGTAATTAAAAGCCCCACCACAAGGATCACCCCCACCATGCTCACCGCAGAAACCACCACCAAAGAGACCAGGGTGGTCAAAAGATAATCCAAGGCCAGCACCGGCAGTCCGATGGAGGCCGCCATAACCGGGTCAAAGGTGGTCAGCTGAAAATGGCGGAAAAAAAGGACCAGCACCGTTAAAACGAAAGCGGCCACAAAGGCGCTGACCCAAAGGTCGGTATCGGCCACCCCTAAGATATCCCCCATGATAAAGTGCATCAGGTCAATGTGAATATAATGCCTGAAAATAGACACCGCCACCACGCCCAAGGCAAAAATCCCCGTGTACATAATGCCGATGGCGGCATCCTCCTTGACCCTGGAAATCCGGGAAACAAAGCTGATCAGTGCCACCGTAGTCACCGCAGCCATAAGAGAGCCTAACAGCATGCCCGGAGCATGGGCCTCCAGGCCGAAAAACAGCTTCATGATCAAATAGCCGCCGGCCACGCCGGCAATCATGGCATGGGACAGGGCATCCCCTAGAAAGGCCATGCGGCGAAGCACCACAAGACAGCCCACCACGCCGGCCACCACGGCTACAATACAGCCGCCGATCAGGGCCTTTTGAAAATAAGTTTGTGCCAGAGGGGCCAGAAGCCAGTCACCCATCAGCCATCTTCCTTTGTGGTTACCGCTTTAAAAACCTTTAACCGCCCTTCATAGACCTGGCTGAGCAGGTCTTCTTTGAGAACCAGACCCGGGGGGCCGTAGGCGTAAAGCCGCTGCTTGATCAACAGCAGTTTGTCAAAATATTCAGATGCCGTGGACAGGTCATGGTGAACCACCACCAGGGTTTTGCCGGACTCTTTGGCCCGTTCCAGCACATCAAGAATGGCCCGTTCCGTTGCTGCGTCCACCCCGGCAAAGGGTTCGTCCAAAAGAAGGATATCGCTGCCCTGGGCCAGGGCCCTGGCCATAAACACCCGCTGCTGCTGCCCCCCGGAAAGCTCCCCGATCTGCCGGTCGGAAAACTCAGTCATCCGGACCATGTCCAGGGCCTCCATGGCCTTGTCCCAATCCTTTGGCTTAGGTGACGAATACCAGGGAATCTGCTGGTAACGACCCATTAAGGCCACTTCTTTGACCGTTATGGGAAAATCCCAGTCTACGGCCCCCCGCTGGGGCACATAGGCCACCTGGCCTTTGGCCTTTCGGGCAGGAACACCGTTGATGCGAACAGTTCCCAAATCCGGGGTAACAAACCCCAAGACAGCCTTGATAAAGGTTGATTTACCGGCCCCGTTGGGCCCGATAACCCCCACTAACTGATCGGTTTCAATGGCCACGGTAACATCGAGCAGGGCCGGCCTGGCATTGTAGCTGACGGTCAAATGTTCGACTTCAACGGCAAATTTGGGATGATCAGTCATGGCCGGACTCCTTTTCAGGGTCAAGGGTAAAGCCGACCGTTCCGGCCACCCGTTCCCCATGCCCGGCCCAGATGGTTTTATCAACCATGGATGCCCCGTTCAAGGTCAGCTTAACCCGGATGCCGTGAAACAGCGTACTTTCACTTACCGGGGGCCCGGCATTAATATAAACTTCGTTAAACCCGGGCAAAAGGGCTGGCAAGCGGCTGATCCGCAATTCCTGTCCCCGGGCCATATCCGGGGATGGCAAATCAATGTTTTTCCCGTTGAGCCTTATCACCAGATCTGATGTACTCTCATCCCCTGTGTCCAGGGCAAAGGGATCTTTCTGAGTAGAAAAGGTCGGGGTCAGGCTTAAAATAAAATCCGCCTGGACCACCGTTACGGCCTTTGCCCGGGCCGGTTCGCCGGGCAGCCGGGCGTCCCTGGCAGCGGTATAAAGCCATACGCTGCCAACCATGGCCACCCAGATCAGTATGCCAAGTAAAAATCTCACGGCTTTATTTAAGCGCCCTCACAATTAAAAGGGTATTTTCCCGCATCATGCCGATATAGGTTTCCCCGGCCGAGCCTTTCGGCCCCATGGAGTCCGAGTAAAGCTCTCCGCCGATTTTTACACCGGTTTCCTGAGCAATTTCACGAATCTGCTTGGGGTTGATGGTGGTTTCAACAAATATGGCCGGGGCACCGGATTCTTTGATGGAGGCGACCACCTTCTGCCGCCGTTCCGGTGTCATGCCGGCCCCGACTTCAGCACCCGTAGACCATCCGACCGGGGCAATGGATAGAAAATCATTCTCTTCATTAAAGTTGTATTCCCGGCAAAAATAATTGAAGGCATCATGGGTAGTGACCAGAATTCTTTGCCGGGAAGGGATAGTGCTGACCTGCTCTCTGATCCAGGCATCCAGAACCCGAAGCTGCTGTAAATACAATTTTCCCCGGGCCTGGTAGGCGTCCTTGTTTTCAGGATCAATCCCGGCCAGGGCCTTTATGATATTGTTCACATAAACCGCCGCATTCTGAGGGGAAAACCAGGCATGGGGATCCGGAAGGGTTTGTTTCCCTTCCTGGATCAACAACGGTTTGATTCCGTTGGTGGCTGTAACCAGGGGTTTGCCGGCATCTGTGGCCAGGGTTTTCATCCAGGATTTTCCTTCCAGATGAAGACCATTTTCAATGCATAGATCAGCCTTTAAAACAATTTGAACATCATTGGGGGTAACCGTATAGGTGTGGGGGTCGGCCCCCGGCGCGAGAATGCTTTGCACCACGGCATGATCCCCTGCCACCTTTCGTGCAAAATCACCGATCTGTGTCGTAGATACAACGATAACCGGCTTTTCAGATGCCGATACCGGGGCAAGAAAAACGCCAATATTAACGGCCATTACCAGTACCATCAAAATTGAATTTCGAATCATAAATCTCATGGGCTGTACTCCTTGATCAGTTGATTTAAAGATATACAAACCTAAATGTGATGCATATTTAGAACCGGAACAACCGTTTTTAAAACCAGACCGGTCTTCCTTAGAATTACAATAATGGCTGATCATAAATCGTCAAATTTAATATTTTTTGTCAAAGGTTTTTTTATTTTTTCTTGAACGTAAAAACAATAAATTATATGGTACCTGCCCTGATGTAACGGAACACTTAAGACAAGGACCAAAGCCATGACAGACCAACCCAACATTATGATTATCGGCGGCGGGGTTATCGGCCTTGCCTGCGCCCATTATCTGATTGAAAAAAAGGCCCGGGTGACCATCATTGAACGAGACCGGGCTGGTGACGGGGCGTCCCACGGGAACTGCGGACTGCTCTATTTCAGTGATGTTACCCCCTTGTGTGTTCCCGGTGCGGTGGGCCATGAAATCATCAGGACCCTTAAGGGCACCTCCCCCCTTTACATCAAACCCACCTTGGACCCCGGCCGGCTCAGCTGGCTGCTCAGATTTGCGGGAAACTGCACCCATGGCCATAAACGAAAAGCAGCCAAAGGCAAATTTGAACTGCTCTCGTATAGTGACCGGCTGTACGGCGACCTTTTAAAATCAAAAGAGTTGCTTTGCGATTACGAGGCCAAAGGGGTGCTGACCGTTTTCAAAAATCCTGAAAATTTTAACGGATTTACCGCAACCGACCAGTTTCAGCAAACCTTTGGTATCAAAAGCCGTAAAATTAAAAAACAAGAACTGATAGAAATGGAGCCGGCCCTTGGCAATGATGTGGTTGGGGCATGGCATACCATAGGGGACGCCCATTTGCGGCCTGAGCTGCTTATGGCATCCTGGAAAAATGCGTTAACAAAAAAAGGGGTGGTGTTTGAAGAAAACTGCCGGTTTCTCAAGTTTAACCAATCCTGCGGCAAGGTCGACAGCATTAACACCTCAAAGGGCCGGTTTAAAGCCGATGCCTTTGTCATGGCTGCCGGCGCCTGGACCCCGTCCACCATGCAGCAGTTGAATCTAAGACTGCCGGTGGAACCGGGAAAAGGGTACAGTATTACCATGAAACCGTCCAAAGACTGTCCGGTCTTCCCGTTATATTTTTATGAGAGCAACGCCGTGGCCACCCCATGGAAAAGCGCCTGCCGGCTTGGGGGCACCATGGAGTTTTCAGGCTACGACATGGGGCTGAACCGCATTCGAATAAACAAAATTATATCCGGGGCCCGGCAGTATCTTAAAAATCCCCTGACCAGTCCCATTATCGAAGAGTGGACCAACCTGCGGCCCATGACCTGCGACGACATGCCCATTATCGATACGGTCCCTGCCCTGGATAACCTGATTGTGGCCACCGGCCACGGCATGCTCGGCTTAACCCTTGCCACAGGAACCGGCAAAGCGGTCAGCGACCTGGTATACGGCAAAAAACCTGAAATTGATCTGTCGCCGTTTTCTCTTTCCCGGTTCTGATCGCGGATAGCGGTGGCACTGGTCTGGTGAATTGTAGAAAAGGTAATTAGACTGAAGGGATGAACAGCCCTAAACCCCTTCAGCCTTCAGCCTAATCCCCTACATTAGATTGGAGATTATCCCCCTTCATCGTTCCCTTTTTTCTTTTCTTGATAATGGGCAAAATTTATCCTATGATGCCTTTTAAATTCTGACCGAATATCTCGATAACTCTCTATTATTGTTGCGATTCATTTGATGTGGGCAAACCATTAAAACCTTGAACCGGCTGATCTGTTGGCCATTTCAAAAGGGGGAAAAGATGATCGCATCCAAAATCCGTCTTGGGACGGTTTTACTTGGCACCATTTTTATTCTGGCCACAGCCCTTACAACCGACCTTGGGGCAGAGGGCATTGAAACCTTTACCCTGCCCTGCGGCATGCAGTGGGGCACACTTTATGGAAACGGCATGATTCCAACGGACATGGTTCCCGTGTCTGACGGATTTGTCCTGTCCGTTGTGCAGTGTGATGATCCGTCAAACTGCAGTCTTTCTCCCTGGTGGGTGACAACCTCTGCCCGGATGGTCAAATTGGACAGAACCGGCAACCGGGTGTTTGACCAGCCGGTCTTTAACCCGTCAGATACCGGCCCCTATACGGCCGCACTGGGAATTGAACTGGTTCCATTAAATGCTGACGGATCAGGGGAAGACGGATTTATGGTTTCAGGCCGGAAATACCAGAGCCATTCCTATGACGGAACCACCTGGGAGCAATGGGATATGTGGGTATCCCGTACAGACAATGATGGCAATTTTTCCTGGGAAAAAACCTTTGGCCGTTTTGGCGATGAGTGGGCCAATGATATATCGGTTTTCTGGGACCCTGGTTCCTCAAGGTATGATTTTTACCTGGGCGGAAATCAGCCGGACCTTGGAAACACGGTCTGGGATGGTTGGATTTTAAGAGCTTCTTCTTCCACCACAGAATGGAGTCACGGCTGGGATGATATCGACGGGCCGCCTTATGAAATTTTCTGTGTTGAGGCAACTTCTGACAAAGGCGTCATCGCCGGAACCCTAAGCGGTATTTATAAATACGACCAAGAAGGAAACCGTGAGTGGATGGCAGAATCAGGCAGTACCTGGTTTGGCATCCGGAATACGTCTGACGGCGGATACATTGCCGTTGGCAGCAAGACGCAAATCGGTGCCTATGATCTTTGCTATGCCGGGGTATGTGGGGACCTGACCCTGGTCAAACTTAACAGCGACGGCAGCACACAATGGTATAAGACCTTTGGGGAAGCAGGAAAACCCGATGCCGGCTACGATGTGATCCAGACAAGCACCGGCGGCTATGCCGCCGTTGGCATGACCACCTCTTATCAGCCCACTATCCGTTTCAGCATCTGGCTGCTTGCCGTTGACAGTGACGGGGAACTTCTATGGGACGTCCCCATTGGCGGAGACGGATACGATGAGGGGGTTGCCATTGCCGAGGACACGGGCAGTGATCCCGGATTTGTTGTTGTGGGGACCACCACCTATGACCTGTATGGCGAAGATGGGGATCTCGGCCAGGACGGGGTCAGGGAAGACCATATCTGGGCCTTTAAAACCCGGGGGTTTTACTCACGGCCCCAAGCCACATTTACCTGGTCTTCGGATGATCCGGTGTTTGTCTACCAGACCATTGCGTTTGACGCCTCCCCTTCCCTGGACGATGACGGGGAAATTTTAAGCTATGAGTGGGATTTTGACGGGGACGGCACGGCTGATGCTACCGGCCTTTTGGCCTCATATTCCTTTTCGTCCCCCGGCACTCACACGGTGACCCTGACCGTAAAAGATGACGACTGCCTTTTTGACACTGTTTCCCAGACCATTACCGTAGTGGGCCCCCAGATTCTGTGGAAAAGAACCATTACCAATGAAAGGGACTGTGAAGAAGGGGCCTACTGCTACATTGACGTCAGGGGAAATGATATTATAAGGGGCACCGACGGCGGGTTTGCTGCCACAGGCTACTCCTTTTTCGGATATTCATCCGGCAGTAGAAGAAATGATATGTGGCTGCTCAAAACCTTTGATAACGGTATCATGCAATGGCAGCGCAACCTGACCCAAAATTTCAATGTGTGGGAACAGGGGACAGCCCTTGCCGCAGCACCGGATGACGGCTACGTGATCATCGGCGATTATAATGAGGATACAGCCTACTTTCAGTATCCCAGGTTGAGCCTGGCCAGAACGGATGTTCAGGGCAACCTTCTGTGGCATACCATCTTTGGTAATGATGCAGATGAGGCATTCAAATGCATGGGCATGGATGTATTAAGCCTTGAGTCCGGGGATATTATCGCGGCGGCAAACAAATATATTGACGGTGAAGGCTGGGCCATGTGGGCTTTTAAGACAGATGCCAACGGCACACCCCTTTCGGTGGAATCCCTTGTGCATTCCACCCCGGATAATTACAGCGGTTTCGCCTTTTTAAAATCCATTGCCCGGGACACCCCGGACGGGGTCATTATATCCGGGCACTATGGTTCCCAGATAAGCGGCAGCAACGGGGCGGTTTCCCTGATCCGGACAGATGACGACCTGAACCTGGACTGGTTCTTTGCCTGGGACCGGATCTCCTACGCCTTCAACTCAGGCAACTGGGTTGAGCGACTGGATGACGGATATGTCATTGGCGGGTGCAATGACAGTATGCCGTCCGTTAGAAAACTGAACACAGAAAAGGAAGCGGTCTGGCACACATCAGTGGATGACCAGGATTTTGAAGGCTGCTTTGACTCAGGGGCTGTGACACCGGATAACGGATTTATCCTTGCAGGGCCTGCAGAATTAAATACGGACGGGGCAACCCAGGAAGGGATCCTTGCAGCAAAATTCAGCAGCGCAGGCGGCCTTGAATGGTACAAATTTCTGGTCAATGACAATGAAGACTATTCTTATGCCATGGGCGGCAGCGTTGTGGCCCTGCCTGACGGCAGCGTTATTGTCATGGGAAACGAATGCCATTACAGCGGCGGCTACGGGTGCCGGGCAAAACTGTTTAAAATCGCACCCTATAATACCCTTGTGGCGGCCTTTGACATGATGGTCCGGGACGGATTCATCCCCCTTGAAATCGAATTCACCGATTTAAGTACCGGCGGGACCGCCCCTTATACCTATGCATGGGATTTTGACGGGGACGGCGTTATTGACTCCACAGAACAGCATCCCACCGTCACTTTTCCAGACCGGCAGACCTACTCGCCAAGCCTGACCGTCACCGATGAAAACGGGCAGACCGACACCTTTGTGTGTGAGGCCTGCGTTTTCACCCGTGACCCGGGCGTCTATACAACTGATGCAGGTGTAACCATCACCGATTTTTCAGTTACCGACGACGCCGCATCCTATCCGGGGACCTATGATTTTGAACTGGCCCCGGACATGATAAACAGTGAAACCGCTTTTGGCTTCACCATATCGGCTACAGGGGAGGATGGAACCTATCCGTTTCAGATCACCTTTCCAAGCCCCTATGATCCGGACATGGTGCTTTACAAACTGCCGGACTGGACCGAACTTGCCTATACAATCATTGACGAATACACCATTGAAGTGGAGCTTTCCATTGTAGATGGCCAGCTTGATCCGCCCTTTGTCCTGACCTTATTTTATCCTTTGAAGACCCTGACTATTCTGGTAGAGGGAAACGGCACCACTGACCCTGCCCCCGGGGTTTACAGCTACTATGTGAACAATGTCACATCCATACCGGTTCAGGCCATTGCCGACAGCGGCTGGGAATTTGATTCCTGGAGCGGCAGCATCTCGGGCACCACCAACCCCAGGACTGTCACCTTTTACAGTTCTTCCAAAGATATGACCATTACCGCAACCTTTATACAGGCCTCTTTGCCCGGGGACAGTGAACCGGACGGAGATGTGGATGGCAAGGACATTTACAGCCTGATCAGCCGGTCCGGCGGATTTACGGCCGAGGAGCTGGAGGCCCTGGCCGGTAATTTTGGGACGGTACTATAAAGAAGGGAGACCGGAAGAAGGAAGACGGAAGACCGGATGTTTAACACCCTCCGGTTTCCGGTCTCCATTTTCCATCACTTATAGTCCTGTAGAAGGGTGGGTAAAAGCGCAGCGTTGCCCACCATTAACCGCTGCCTTCGTAACTTTGTTAACAACAAAGTGGCATTCAACACTTGTAGTATGCCCGGTACCAGTCCACAAAATTCTGAACCCCTTCTTGAACCGGGGTGGCGGGTTTAAATCCGGTATCGGCGATCAGATCGTTGACATCGGCATAGGTTGCGGGCACATCGCCGGGCTGGAGAGGTAAAAATTCTTTGATGGCCTCCTTTCCTAACGCTTTTTCAATAGCTTCGATAAATTCCATTAAGGCCACGGGCTGGTTGTTTCCGATATTGTATATCTTGTAGGGGACCCGGCTTGAAGACGGATTGGGGGTGTCTGAGGACCAGTCCGGATCCGGTTCCGGGATTTTATCCATTACCCGGATCACCCCTTCCACAATATCGTCAATATAGGTAAAATCCCGCTGCATGTTTCCGTTGTTGAACACCTTGATGGGCTCATTGTTCAAGATGGCTTTGGTAAACAAAAATAAGGCCATATCAGGTCTTCCCCAGGGGCCGTAAACCGTAAAAAACCGCAGGCCCGTACAGGGCAGGTTGTACAGATAGGCGTAGGTGTGGGCCATGAGTTCGTTGGCCTTTTTGGATGCGGCATAGAGGCTGATGGGGTGATCCACATTGTGCCTGACCGAAAAGGGCATTACGGTATTCAGGCCGTAAACCGAGCTGGACGAGGCATATACCAGGTGCTTGACCCCACAATGGCGGCACCCTTCAAGGATGTTGCCAAAGCCCACCAGGTTGGAGTCCACATAAGAGGCCGGATTTTCAAGGCTGTACCGGACCCCGGCCTGGGCCGCCAGGTTGACCACGCAGTCAAATGAAACCGATTTAAACAGGGTTTCCATGGCTTTCCGGTCGGCAAGGTCCAGCCGTTCAAAGGTAAAGCCCGTTTGATTTTCAAGTTTTGAAAGCCGGTCTTTTTTCAGGTTCACGTCATAATAGTCATTGAGGTTGTCGATCCCCCAGACATTGACGCCCTTGTCCAGAAGACGCTTGCTCAAGCTGTATCCTATAAACCCGGCAACGCCGGTGACCAGTACATTCATAAATTTCTCTCCTTAGTCAAGAACTGCTTGGCACCTGATCGAAAACCCGTGTTTGGACGAGAAATTGCCCATATGCAAGGCACAGAAAAATTGGCAACCGGAGCAACCTTGAAGGTTGTGAGGATTGCCGATTTTTCTGTAACGCGGCAGATGGGTGATTTCTCGTTCTAACACTACCACAACTCCCAGGAGCCGGTATAATAGACATAAAGCGCCAGCCCCAAATTGGTGACACCATGGGCCACGATACAGGATAAAAGATCTTTTCTAATAATCCACAAAAAGGCCATCAAAAGACCGTAGGCAATGGCAGCCGGCCACTCCGGGGTGGTGTGGCCCAGGGTAAAAATCACCGTGGAAATCCAGACAGCGGCCCAGTTCCAGGCCCCCGGCGAAACCGTTGAAATATCGGCGTGTTCAAGGGTGTGCCAGAGGGGCTGTTTTACTTTTTGTTTTCGAAATTCATCCCATTGAAGGGCCACCCGGTACACAAACCCGCGCATCATCAGCTCTTCAAATACCGGGACCACCAGGCTGGCCGTGACCAGGCGAAGAATAAACCCGGTAACTGTCCACGGCTCCTGGCCGGGGGTGGCAAACGGCGCAAAAAGAGCAATCCATACCACCAGGCCGACAATGCCGAAAACCACGCCGTACAGGGATGAGACCACTTTGCTTTTAGGACCGGTTAAAGGGACGTACCACTTCCAGGCCCAGGCGAGCAGTGCTGGGACGATAACAAGCTTTAGGCAGTAATTGAGTTCAACGCTAATTTTATTGTGCAGAACCGAGGAAATGGCTACATATGCAAAATATGGTGCAGCATAGGGAATAATCAGTTCCTGGTTGGCCCATCGAGCAACAGATATTTTTTGCGGCATCAGCTGTACCCTTTCCTATCCAGTCAGTTATCAGTGGGTATGTCTTAATGGATAAGAAAGAATATTTCAAGGGCTATCTTATTTTTAAATACATAACTAACAAGTTGAAACTGCAAATGGGGAATACATCAAGGAAAACGGCTTAACAGAAGGGCAAAACAAACAGACAGGACAATCCCCCCGAAAGGGGGAAAATCAACCTTCACTTAAGGCAGGTCTGAAAAAATCGGGGCACTGCTCCACTTGCTGATTCTTTCCCAGCCGTACCGGTCTTCCCAGCCTTTTCTGCGGTCGGCTCTGTTTTTGCGCAGCTGGCTTTCGGGATACCCGGGCCCCATATCCAGGATCCTGCGGTCAACCGGGGATCTGCGGTCCACAGGGGAGCGTTTTTCATACATATTTTCATCTTTAATCGGGGGCATATTTTCCTCTTCACTGGTGGTAAAGTCGCTTTTCATGGCGTTTTCCTCCTGTTGGTATTTTAAGGTTATGGTTTTGGGACGAAATTACTTTGGGGAATACCGCTTTTGGAAAGGATTGGCGGCTTACCGCTTCAGCTCGAGAGTTCGTCCCTCATCATTGCCGGAAAGCCTTTAGCAATCATCGTCTTAAAACGTTTATATCTTCGGATAAATTGTTATATAAGTTTGATTATATGAAATATTTTGTGATTGTCAATATTTTTATATGAAAGTCTCATTAACATCCTGATAAGACTTTCATTATTCGTTGTGGGCGGTTCTTGGTTGGATAACCAAGGCGGCCCGTGGCCGGTATCAAGGAAAAATCAATTTATCCAGAATTAAGCCATAAAACCGGTTCACCATGCCGCCGGTTTCGCCGGAAAAAATCCAGCCCAGATGGGATCCGCACCCGGCACAGGCACCAATGGTCCATGAATATCCGGGAAACCAGGTAAATTCATCAGATCGTTGGGAAACCGGCACACACCCCGGGGCATGGGAAAAACAGCCGATTTCAAATACATTGCCGTGGGGATTGGCAAACACATGGGCATGGGCATCATTGACCCGGATGCTCAGTTCCGGTTTGGTAACAAGTTGGCTGCAAACCCTGCAGATAATCACCTTTTCATCTTCAACGAGGGTCTGGCTGTCGGGTTCTGTAAGGGTCTCAGACCGCTGTTTGCAAATAACGGCCATGACAGTTACCGGTCTTCTTTGTCAATCACATACAAAGTGGCCCCCACCGGCGCAAAAGAAAGGATAAGGATATTCAGCCAGGGGATGAGAAACAAAAGCCCGAATCCCAGGTGAAACAGCAGATGACGCTTTAAAAAGCCAAGCCTTTCGGAAAAGGGTTTCATCCGCCGGGCCGGCACAAGGTCGGTATTGTCCCAGGCCATAAACATGGCCCCGGCCATGGCGGAGATGATCAAAATCGCAGGACTGATGGGGGTGAACAGGCCAAGCCCCATGATTACAATACTGATCAGCACCGGGATCACGGCTCGGGGGATTTCCTGCCTGATCAGATAAATGAAAAAAGCCACCCAGGAGGCCTGAACCGGATGTTTTTCATGGCCTAGAACCAGTCTTTCTGTAATCCTGGACATATAGTCCATGATAAACACACAGAAAAACAACTGGGCAATGAGGTAAGCAATGATCATGGCAATGCCGGCCAGAAACAAGGACAGCAGCCAGGAGGCCACATGCCAGACATATATCAGCCACCCGCCGTCGGGTGCCGTCCATATCATGGACAGAATATTGTCATGATGAAGCAAAATTAACCCGCTTAAAGAAAGGGTCAAGGCAAACACCACAAAAAATCTGAGCAGCCCGAGCAACAGTAGTGAAGGGGTTTTTAAAGAAAGAAGCAGTCCTTTGATGTTATATTGAATTCCTGAAAAAAATTCCATTTTATCCCTTGATAATCCTGGTAATGGTTGTATTTATTCCCTTACTATAGAAAATATTAAATCCGACTTCAAGGAGTTTGCCCCATGAAGACCTATTATGTGGACGGCCGGTTTGTCCCGGCAGATCAGGCCGTCATTCCAGTTGATGACCTTGCTGTGCTCAGGGGATATGGTGTGTGCGACATCATGCGGACCTATAACGGCAGACCCTTTTTTTTAAATGAACATATCAGGCGGCTCCAGCATTCCGCCGCCCAGATCGGCTTGACCCTGCCCTGGGATGAGGACCGGATCAAAGAAATCGTTCTTGAAACCATTGAAAAAAATTTCAACGGTTCTTTATCAGGTGCCGGCCGCCCCGATGACAGCGAAATGGATGAGGCCAATATCCGGATTGTCATCACCGGCGGTTCCAGCCCTGACTTTTTAAATCCCAAGGGCCGGCCCCGCCTCATTGTTCTGGTTACCCCCATTACCAAACTGCCCGAAGAATGGTACACCGATGGGGCCAAGATTATCACCGTTGAACGGGAAAGATCCATTCCCGGGGCCAAGGTGACCTCTTACGTCCCGGCGGCCCTGGCCCTTAAAAAAGCCAAAACCGTGGGGGCCATGGAGGCCCTGTATGTGAATTCAGCCGGGGAGGCCCTTGAATGCACCACCTCCAATTTATTTGCCTTTTTCGGCAATTGCCTGGTAACGGCAGGCTCCGGCATTCTTAAGGGCATCACCCGGGAACTGATCATGACCCTTGGTGCCGATATGTTCGAGATAAAAGAAGAAAAACTGCTGTTAAAGGATCTTCTCAAGGCAGATGAGGTCTTTATCACGGGCACCAACAAGGGCGTGGTTCCGGTGATTCAAATTGACGATACCGTTATCAAGGACGGCCGGCCCGGAAAAAACACCCTTAAAATTCTCAATGCCTTGAACCGGCACGCCGAAGAATTTTCTAAATCTTAGCTATCCGGATATATTTATGCCCCAGGCCCGGTACATTGAAACAAGGCGTCAGGGACGCCTGAAACAAAAAATCAAACAGGCCTATGACCTGATGGAAAGCTGCTGCCTGTGCCCCAGGGAATGCCAAGTGGACCGTGCCCGGGATCAGACCGGGGTCTGCAGGGCTTCAAACGTTCTGGAAATTTCAAGTTACTGTCCCCACTTTGGTGAAGAGCCCCCCTTGTCCGGGACCCAGGGCTCGGGCACCATTTTTTTTACCCATTGCAGCTTGCGGTGCCTTTTCTGCCAGAACCATGACATCAGCATCCAGGGCCAGGGCCAAAGGGCCCAAACCGGCCAGTTGGCTTCGGTCATGCTGGCCCTTCAAAAGGCCGGATGCCACAACATCAACCTGGTCACCCCGGGGCATTTCCTGCCCTTTATCCTTGAAGAACTCGATATTGCGGCCCGGAACGGCCTGACGCTTCCTTTGATATACAACTCATCAGGGTATGAACGCCTTGAAGCCCTCAAAATCCTGGACGGGATTGTGGATATTTACCTTCCGGATTTTAAATTCTGGGACCCGGACATCGCCCAAAAAATCTGCAACGCCCGGGATTATCCGTCCGTCGCCCGGCAGGCCGTAACGGAAATGTTCCATCAGGTCGGGAATCTTAAAACCGATTCAAAGGGCATTGCCGTTTACGGTCTTCTTGTCCGCCACCTGGTGTTGCCTGAAAACCTGGCCGGCACCCGTGAAGTGGTAGAATTTTTAAGCCGGAATGTCTCCCCAAACTGCCGGATCAATGTCATGTCCCAATACCGGCCCATGTACCGGGCCCGCACCCTGCCTGAACTGTCAAGACAGGTCTCAGCCTTAGAATACAAAGACGCGTTAAACCTTGCAAAGCGGTCCGGTCTGTCAACTGGCGATTAAAAAACAGTTGACCGGGGAATGGCCTTATTGTATCTTGAAATACATAACGTGTTATACAAATCACCCTTGATTCACCCGAGCCCAAATGGAGGGAATAACCTATGGAGCAGTATGGGTTACTCATCGACTATCATTATTGTACGGGGTGCCATAGCTGTGAGGTGGCCTGCCAGCAAGAGCACAGTCTCCCTGCGGATACCTTCGGAATCACCGTAACGGAATATGTTTTGAAAAACTGGTGGTGATTGACCCGCGCATGTCCTGGGCCGCTACCCGTGCCGACCTGTGGCTGCGTCCCCGTCCCGGGACAGACGGCGCGCTGGCCCTGGGACTGCTCAATGTCATTATCAATGAAAACCTTTATGATAAGGAGTTTGTCGAGAAATGGACCCACGGCTTTGACGAACTCAAACAACGGGTTCAGGAATACCCGGTACAAAAAGTCTCCCAAATCACCTGGGTCCCGGCAGAAGATATCGTCAAGGCGGCCCGAAGGAAAATCCCGCAATGAATTCACACCGTACGCTTAATAATGTCTTACGGATCAAACGACTATACTCCTACCTGAACAAAAACCGAACCCAATGGCTCTCCACCTTTGACATCACCGCAACCCAATGTGATATTCTCATGTTTCTGTACGATAACATGGACAATAAGGAAATAAATCAAAAATCCCTTGAAGAATACCTTATGGTCAGTAACCCTGCCGTTTCAGGCGTCATAAAGCGGCTCCAGGATAAAGGGCTTATCTCAAGCAAACAAAGCACCATTGATGCCCGGAACAAATGCCTGACGCTTACAAAACCCGGACTTCATTGTGCCCAAACCATTATTGAAAAAGGAAGGGACAGCCAGGACCTTCTGTTGATAAAGGGCATGACCAAAGAGGAGGCGGACCAGTTTCAAAAACTCCTGAACCATGCGTTAAAAAATCTGGAAGTCAAAAAAG
This sequence comes from uncultured Desulfobacter sp., assembly GCF_963665355.1. GTDB lineage: Bacteria > Desulfobacterota > Desulfobacteria > Desulfobacterales > Desulfobacteraceae > Desulfobacter. Next base: position 40,115 of record NZ_OY762230.1, on the reverse strand, counting down.
GAAAATAATCCCTCACGCCCGGGTTTATTTTATTCCCCCTACCCCCTGCAAAGCCGTCCGGTCTCTTTTTTGATCCAGCAAAAGGGCTTTGGTCAACCATTCTTTGAACAATTGAACGCCCTGTGTGGTTTGATGAGAATCAGGCCATGAAAAATAGTAACCGCCTGTTTTTATCGTGGCAAGGCCAAAGGGCGCTGCCAGCCGGCCGGAGGCCAGTTCCTCCCTTATCAGAAACAGATCCCCCAATGCCACCCCTATGCCTGCCGTGGCAGCCTGGAGAGCGGCATCATCCACCTCAAACACCTGCCCTTTATCCAGGGGAAGATCCGGCACGCCGTTCTGGTCGGCCCATGCGGCCCACTCCTTTAAATCGGGGCTGTTATGGAGCAGCATGTGGTGTTTCAAGTCTCCAGGGCGGCAAAGGCCGGGATTACCCCGGGCGAGTTTGGGAGAACAGACCACAACGAGCTGTTCCGTGAGAATCACCTGCCGGTTCACGCCGGGGATTTTTTCACCCAGATGGGTGATGCCCGCATCAAAATTCTCCCTTGAAAAATCCACATTGACACTGGATGTGGTAAACCGGACCTGGATGTCCGGGTAAAGGGCCTGAAAGAGATGAAGCTTTGGAATCAGCCAGCGGATGGCAAAGGTGGGGTGAACCTTTAAGTTTAAATCATGGGGATGGCGGGTCAGGCGCTCCAGGGCATTGGAGATAATGTCAAAGGCCCGGGCAAGGTCCCGGGAAAGCACCCTGCCCTGATCGGTCAGGACAAGTTCCCGGTGATGCCTGTGGAACAGCACCACGTTAAGCGCGGTTTCCAGAAGCTTGACCTGGCGGCTCACCGCGCCCTGGGTCACGCTCAGTTCCCGGGCCGCCCGGGTAAAGGACAGATGCCGCGCGGCCGCCTCAAACGCCTTGAGCCCGTTCAGGGACGGCAGATGGCAGATATGGGGATTTTGCATGAGTTTTTCTCATCCTTTGGATGTCTTAAAATGATTTGACCGGTCTGTTTAATACTGTAATATTATAAAAATAAAAACCCTGTGCTTATATTTATCTTGAAAAAAAATCGGGCATAAGGCGTTTGCACCCCATCCATGAAAGGCAAAGCCATGAAGACAAAAGAATATATCGACCTTGAAGACCGTTACGGTGCCAGAAACTACAAACCCCTGGACATTGTTCTTTGCCGGGGCGAAGGCATCTGGGTATGGGATGTGGACGGCAACCGATACCTGGACTGCCTGTCTGCCTATTCCGCCGTGAACCAGGGCCACTGCCACCCCAAGATCCGTCAGGCCATGCTGGAACAGGCCGATAAACTGACCCTGACCTCCCGGGCCTTCCGCAATGACCAGCTGCCCCTTTTGTATGAGCAGTTGTGCCGCCTGACCAACTCCCACAAGGTGCTGCCCATGAACTCCGGGGCTGAGGCCGTTGAAACCGTGATCAAGTGTGCCAGAAAATGGGGATATGAATCCAAAGGGATTGCCAGAGACCAGGCTCAGATCATCGTATGCCAAAACAATTTTCACGGCCGGACCCTGTCCATCATCGGGTTCTCCACCGACGACAACGCCCGGGAAAATTTCGGCCCCTTTACCCCGGGGTTTGTCACCATTCCCTTTGGGGATGCCGCGGCCCTTGAAGATGCCATCACCCCCGACACCGTGGCCTTTTTAGTGGAACCCATCCAGGGAGAAGCCGGTGTTATCATCCCGCCCAGGGGATATTTAAAGAAAGTTCGAAAGATCTGCACCCGGAACAATATCCTGATGATTTTAGATGAAATCCAGACCGGCCTTGGCCGGACCGGCAAGCTTTTGGCCGAAGAACACGAAGGGGTTCAGGCCGACCTGACCCTCATCGGCAAGGCGTTGTCCGGCGGATTCTACCCGGTCTCTGCGGTGCTCTCCAATGAGGCGGTACTCGGGCTGCTTCAGCCGGGCCAGCACGGCTCCACCTTTGGCGGCAACCCCATGGCCTGTGCCGTGGCCCGCATGGCTTTAACGGTTCTGGTTGAAGAAAATATGGTGGAAAATGCGGCACAGATGGGCACCTATTTTCTGGATCAGCTCAACAAAATCAAACACCCGGCCATCAAGGAAATACGGGGGATCGGCCTGATGATCGCCGTTGAACTTCATGAGGGGACAAAAGGCGGTGCCCGGGCCATTTGTGAGGATCTTTCCCACATGGGTATCCTGTGCAAGGAAACCCACACCTATACCATCCGCTTCGCCCCGCCCCTGATCATTGGAAAGGCCGATATTGACTGGGCCGTTGAAAAAATCAACCAGGCCTTTAAAAATTTAAAATAGCAGGAAATTCCTTGAAATTCGGCCTAATTTTAAAGATATTGGTTTCTTGAATTTAAATTTGGTGGTTATACGGCTTGAGGAGGCATGGCCCATGGGAATTGATGATATCATAATCGACAAAGAAAAATGCGTCAGGGACGGCCGCTGCGCCGCCATATGCCCATCCATCTTCCATGTCTCTTCTGAATCCGGCGGCTATCCGGTGGTGTTGGATTCCGAAAAGGAAATGTGCATGGGATGCGGGCAGTGTGTGGCCATCTGCCCTGCCGGTGCGATCACCAACGGAAACATCACCTTGGACACCTGCCCGGCCATTGAACCGGATTTGACCATCAATGAAAAACAGATGATCCAGTTTTTAAGGTCCAGAAGAAGCGTTCGGGTCTATAAGCGAAAAGCCGTGGAACCGGCCGTGATCGAAAAACTGATTCGCATCGCCCAATATGCCCCGAGTGCCGGCAACGGCCAGGAGGTTGAGTGGACGGTTTTCAACGGCCGGGCCCGGCTGGACAATTTCGTGAATGCAGCCATGGGATGGCTCAAAAAAGAGATTCAAGAGAATCCCACCGGCGAAATCGGAAGCTACGCCGCCCATCATGCTATTCTTAAGGATTGGGAAACCCGCAAACTGGATGGCCTGCTCTGGGGTGCGCCGGCCCTGCTGATCGCCTCTTCGGATCAGGATTCCTGTGAAGCCATGGTCAATATCACCCTGGCCCTGTCCTATCTGGACCTTGCCGCCCCAGCCCTGGGGCTTGGCACCTGCTGGACCGGCACCTTTAATGAGGCCATGGGCCACAACCCGTTAAAGGCAGAAATCGGTCTGCCCCCAAACCATACCCACCACTATGCCATGATCCTGGGATATCCCAGGTACCCGTTTTTACGACTGCCCCCCAGAAAGCCGCCGGTTATTCACTGGCAGGCAAAATAAGGGCCTGACCGGCCACTTTCAGGCGATTAAAGGGCAAAGGGATTAATCAGAGCCCTGGTGGTCAACATTCCATATTGGGGATATTTCAATGTGGGTGTCGTCCTCATGGGAATTTTTAATGATCTGGCCTCCCGATAGTTTTACTATTGAATGCTGTTTTGAAATAGGCTTTGGGGGCGTGGATACGATAGTACTTGACCTTAATTAGTGCCTGACCGGAAATTGGAACCATCATATTTTCCAGGGGTATCTGGGCTGAAATTCGTTTGAAGTTTCTGTTGTGATATGAATTACTTGTTGCTTTTTACTAATTACTATGTTAATCTAACCCTATAAAATTATATAGGATTTATGTTTTGTGAGACAAGCCAATAGTAATTCAAACTTCAACATTCCATCAGAACTTCGAGGTCGTTTTGCGTAAAATTTTTGAACTACAGATGACATTCGGGCAGACCCCTATCGATCAAATTAAAATTGATATGAGAGCCAGGGATGAAATCCCCAAACTTCTTTTGGGACTCCAACATATCTATTGCGACCAGAGTCTTCGACAAAAAGTTTTTGATATCCTCACGGACATGATCCCAGAAAGTACCGATTCTAAAAATGGACGTCCCGGTATGGACCTGTGGAAGATCCTTGTAATGGGCGTCATTCGGCTCAATTGCAATTGGGATTATGATAAACTCCAGGAAATGGTGAACAACCACAAAACAATAAGGCAGATGCTGGGGCATGGCATGATGGACAATGATATCGCCTACCCCCTTCAGACCCTGAAAGATAATGTCAGGCTTATGACCCCAGATATTCTTGACAAAATCAACACTCTGGTTGTGCAAGAAGGCCATAAACTTCTGATGAAAAAAAAACTTCGGACGATGGAGCCTTGATTGGGCGGTGTGATTCATTCGTTGTAGAAACCAATGTTCATTATCCCACAGATATCAACCTGCTTTTTGATGCAGTCCGAAAAATGATTCAAATTGCCGCTATTATCAGCCAGGACATTGGAACGAGTATGTGGCGGCAATCAGCGTATAATATTAAAGCATTTAAAAAGCTTTATCGAATAGTCCAGCGTTTGAAACATTCCACATCAAAGGATGAAAAGAAAAAGGCCAAAAGAGTCCAGCAAATTATGGATGCCCATACAGCATATATCAAGCTTGCTGAAAAATATATTCAAAAGGCGCGATTGACCGTGGAAATGATACCGGCATCCGATATTATATGTGCAGCCCGAGCTGAAGAATTACAAACATATATCAACTACGCACTTTGGCAAATTGATTTGATCAAACGCCGGGTGTTACAGGATGAAAAGATCCCCCATGAAGACAAGATTTTTTCGATTTTCGAACCCCACACGGAGTGGATTTCAAAAGGCAAGGCCGGTGTTCCCCAGGAATTGGGCTTGCGGGTATGTATCCTGGAGGACCAATATGGCTTTATCCTGCACCACCGGGTGATGGAGAAAGAAACCGATGATAAAGTCGCCGTTGCGATGGTAACATTGGCACAAAGCAAATTTTCTGATCTCAAAGGATGCAGTTTTGATAAAGGGTTTTACTCTCCAGGCAACAAAAAGGACCTGAAGGGCAGATTGGATATTTTGGTGCTTCCGAAAAAAGGCAGATGCAACAAGGCGGAATATGAAGAAGAAACAGCGGAAGATTTCATTCGTTTTAAAAGAAAACATTCAGCGGTGGAATCTGCCATAAACGGACTGGAAAATCATGGTCTTGACAGATGCCCGGATCATGGCATTCAAGGGTTTAAGAGGTATGTGAGCCTGTCGGTTTTGGCAAGAAATCTCCAGATCATCGGGCATCACATACAACAAAAGGGATTAAAAAAGCTGCAAGGGTCTGAACAGCGCAAAGCAGCTTAAAACAGGCCATTGCTTAAAAAAAACACGGCAAACACTACAGTTGCGTCCGGAAAAGGAGAAAGTTGCCGAAAACCGGCAGAGATGGAAGCATTTCTCCCGGTTTGTGATGACAGGAACAACAAAGATTTAAGGTTTTGTCAAACATCGACCCCCTGAAAATTTCAAAATCGGGGTTTCCGGTCAGGCACTAATTAAATATGGTGTCCCACGAATCCCAAAGGATTTTAAAACCGGAGTGACAGGCAGCTCAGCCCGCCGTCCAGTTTTCTGAATTCCGAGGTGTCCACGGCCATGGTTTTGAGCCCGGCATCTTCGATCAATTTTCTTGTTTTGGGAAACCATTCCGGGACAATCACATAATCGTTGACCCGGATGCAGTTGGCCGCGTAACTCTCCTCTTCGGGAATCTCAATCATATCAAAGGAACGGAACTCTTTTTTATTTTTGAATTCGCCTGCCGCCAAAAGGATGTTCTCTTCCAGGTATGACAACCCGGTCTTTAAGTGAAGCATATCGCTCATTTCAACCATGGACCCGTCCATCCCGTGGGCACTCAAGGCCGCAATGAGCTGCGCCGCCCCTTCCCGGTTGGTCCGGTCCGAAAGGCCGATATAATAGTGGTCCTTTACCATCATCACATCCCCGCCTTCCAGGGTGCCCGGGGCCGTTATCTGCTCAATGTGGTCATAAAATCCGCTGAGGACGGCTGCCGTGTCTTCTTGTTCCCCCATCCGGGACCGGGCGCCGGGGCGGGTGACCATGGCAAAGGCCCGGGTGCAGACGGCCACATCCTCAATAAAACAGGAATCCGGAAAATTCTCGTCCGGGTCCAGCACGGTCACGCCGACCCCGCAGGCCTCAAGGGCCCGGATATAGGTTTGGTGCTGTTCCAACGCCTTCGCATAATCAGGGGCGCCCAGTTCAGGCGAAGCGGTAATGCCGGCCGTTAAAGTAGATGCCGGGGTTTTAACAATGGCATATTTAAACATAATCTTTCCCTTTGAATATTAGACTTACGGTATTGGCCAGATGAATATTCATTTTTAAAGAGGATTTCAATTTTTGACCTTCAGCCTTCAGCCTTCAGGCTAACTACCTAAAGCATTCCGGCCCTGAAGGCCTTTAAGTAGTTCATACAATACCCGTCCCTGCAGGCAAGGGCCTCAGCCGTTACAATGGCGGCCATCATCTTTTGGTCCAGGGGGTTGGCAATGGCGCCGTCCAGTCCCTTGGCAACGGCCATGGCCATGAAGGTCCGGTTCATGAGCCCCCTTGCAGGCATGCCAAAGGAGATGTTGGACAGCCCGCACATGGTGTGGATGCCTTCATGCCGGTCCATGAGCTTTTCAATGGTGTCTAAAAATGCCGTGCCAAAAGAGACATTGGTGCTGATGGCCTGAACCAGGGGGTCAACATAGATATTTTCAGGTTTCACATTGGCCTGGATCAGCTTATTGATCAGCGCATCGGCAATGGAAAGCCGTTCATCCACCGTGGCCGGGGTGCCTTTGTCGTTCATGCAAAGGGCAATGATTTTAAAGTCGCTGCCGGACACCATGGGCAGCATGGCTTCAAGCTTGTCCGTTTCAAGGGAGATGGAGTTAATCATGGGGGGGGTGCCGGTTTTGGCGGACAGATAATTTAACGCCTGGTCCAGCACTTCAGGGTTGGGGCTGTCAACACAGACCGGGATGTCGCAGGCATCAAGAATCTGGTCAATGACCCATTTAAGGCAACCGGTCTCCTTGTCCCTGAAGACCCCGGCATTGGCATCAATATAGGCAGCCCCGGCCCCGGCCTGATCCTGTGCAAGTTTCCGGATAAAGGCCCCGTCCTTTGTTTCAATGGCGGTCTGTACGGCCTTCCGGGTGGCGTTGATCAATTCACCGACGATAATCATATGGCATATTCTCCCCATTTTCTGTGAATCACAATGTAAAATCCGAGGCTGACCAGGACACTGACCGCGCACATCAGGAGCACCGGACCAAAACCTGTGCCGTCCTCACCCACCAAAAGGGCGGCCAGGGCCGGTCCCAACGTAAAGCCGATCCCCTGAAAAGCCGGCACCAGAACCGCATACCGGCCCGTATGGTCAAAGCCGCTGAGGGAGCCCAGCTGAAATATATCGGTTACGTTCCAGAACATGAAAAACAGGGTGGATCCCAGGATATAGGCCATGGGGGTCAATGATATTCCCAGGCCCGCCATGATCAGGATTTCAGCCACCAGGGTAATCATCAGGGGGCGGGCCTGGCCGAATCTACCCCCGAGCCAGGTGGCAAACAGGCAGCTGGTCAGGCTTGCCAGATTCCCCAAAGACAGGCAGGTCAGGACCGTACCGTCTGAAAGGCCCGATGCCAGCCCGATTCTCTCTGCATAAGCCCAGAAGGTATTGACATTGGCAGCGAAAAAACAGATGGCCCCCAGGCTGAGGAAACAGGGCAGCACCACCGGATTCTTAGCCTTGTGTTCAAGCTCCTCCGGGGTTTCAATGTATCTTGCGGGAAAAAACCGGATGAACACAAAGCAGACCAGCGTTACCAGGGCAAAGGCATAAAATATGGCCTCAACATTCCACGTTGCGGACAGATACGGCAGGGCAATCAGCTCAAGCCCGATAAAGGCAACCGAGAACAGATATAAAACAGCAAAGTTCCGGGTGGGGTTGCTTGTTCCGGACAGGCAGGCCAGCACCAGGGACCAGTTGATTCCCTGGCTGAACCCGGCAAATATCCAGATCAGAACCAGGGGGGCCATGGTGTCGGGCTGAACCATGGCAATGAGCAGGTGGCTGATGACGGCCAGAACGGTCCCGGCGGCCAGGATCCAGCGCCGGTTCAAGGTGGTGATCACAAAGGTGCACAAAACGGAGGCCACGGTCATTCCCCCCATATACGCAGACGCCACAAACCCGATTTTCTGTTCTGAATAGGCCCATTTCACCACCATCTCGTTGAGTATGACCGGCATACCGGCAATAAAGCAATTGGCAGTGATGCCGACAATGATGGCCGTTACAATCACCATAGGACGATTAAATGTTGAATTTACCTGTTCTGGTTCCATAAGTCTTTTTCCAAAGTTAAAAATTCAGGGGGTGCCCCGGCAGGGCAATGCCGGCAAAAGGGCATTTATATGAAAGTCTCACTAACATCTTGAGAAGACTTTCATTATTTGTTGTGGGCGGTTCTTGGTTGGATAACCAAGGCGGCCCGTGGCCGTTAATCCTCATCAAATTCCAGCTGGGTATCCTCATCAGTGGCAAAATAGTCATAGGGCTTTTCAATGGCCAGGGGTTTTGTCCCGGAAATCCGCCGGAGAAACATGGTGTAGCGGCCGCTCTTTTCGAGCAGGTCGTGAACCTGCTTTTGCCGGGCCCCGGTTTTGATCAAAACAGCGAGCTGGGCGATGCCGGCGGCCATGTTCCGTGTGGATTTGACCAGGTAGGCCGTGGTTTCATCGTTGCCGGCGTGAAGGTCTTTCAGGGCATTTTTCCGGGGATCCACGTGGGTCCATCCGCCGGCCCCGGTATAGGCACCGGGCCACTCCCCGGCAAAGGGCAGACAGCCCAGCATCATGGCATGGGCGTTGATAAAATTCATGACCGATTCCTGGCCGGTGGCAATGCCGGTTCCCGAGGTGACGCACCCCACCACTTTCATCTGTTTGGAAAAAAATCCCTCCACCACGCTTTCGCCCAGCCGGTCAATAAAACATTTCAAATGCCCCGGGATTCCGGCGTGGTACACCGGCACGGAGTAAATCAGGGCATCGGCTTCAAGCCATTTGTCCCGCAGTTCGGCAAAATCATCCTCAAGCCGGCAGACCCCTAATTTTGAATGGCAGCGGTCGCAGGCCGTACAGGGAAGATACGTCCGGCCGCCGGTTTCATAAATTTCAGTGTCCACGCATCCGGGCACCGCCAGGGCTGCCGCCGCCAGTGCCTGGTCCAGCAGAAAACGGCTGTTGCCGCCCCTGCGGTTGCTTCCGTTGATTCCCAGTATCTTTATGGTTTCCATATGCAGTTACCTGTTTAATAAACCCCGTATTTATAAACTGTTTCGGCCATGGCCATGACATTTTCCTTTTTGGCTTCCTTGGGGATTCCGGCCGATCCGTCAATGATCAGGCCGCCGGTATCCCCAAAAATATCAATCAGTTCTTTAACAGCATCAGCGGTCTGTTCCGGTGTGCCCGCAATCAGCACCTGGGTGGGCACATTCCCCCAGAAGCACATGGTATCGCCAATGGCCTGCCGGGCCTTTTTTAAATCCACCACATCAAAATGCCCCCAGACCTTGCCGGCGGGAAGCTCGGTGAGAAACTCCAGCCGGTTGGTATAGGAGCCTTCAAAGAAGGGTATGGGGGTCAGATCCGCCTCGATCAGGGCCAGCAGAAGTTTTTTTAAGCCGGGCCAGTAGAATTCGGCAAACTGGGCGTTGGACATGAACGAGTCCGATCCCCGGTGAAGGGGGATGGAGACCGTTGTTCCGCCCATTTCTTTGGCGCTTGCAATGGCGTAATCTATAATGGTGGGGGTAATCACCTCTATGGTAGCCTTGAGTTTGTCCGGGTTATAGTACATGTCCATCATGGAACCCCGGATGCCCCGCAGATAATCGGAAACCCAGTCAAAGGGGGCATGGGCAAAAGAGGCCGACAGCCCGTTTTCCACGGGGAGGCCTTTTTGCTTTAAGGCTTCGGTGGTCCGGTCCAGCACCTCCAGCAGCTTGTTCATCTCCTCGCCGGCTTTGATCATTTTCCTGAGCATCTCCAGCACCTCGGGCCGGCTAAGGGCAATGGCCAGCTCCCCCACCGGCGCATAGGCATGGGACATGGCCGCCAGGGGCGGGAACAGACCGAAAGGCTCAAGGACCGTGGCCATGCGCGGCCACAGCTTTCTAACCGTGAAATCCCCGGGGTCCTTTAAAAACAGGTCATACTCATCAGCGAGCAGGTACTCTTTTTCAACATACTGGAACTCCTGGGTATCCGGCAGATTGTACCCGCCCCATTTATTGGTGGTAAGTCCCAGGATCTCCCCGACCTTTCCGGGAAATGCCGCAAACAGGCCGACCATGTCCCAGCCGTATTTCACGATCTCTTCTTGAAATACCTTTGCTGCAAGTTCGGTGTCATAATAGGCCTGGGCCGGGGTTAAGCCCCCCTGGTGCAGGGAAAAGTAATCGTCGAGGATCACCATGGGCACCCGGTCCGGCTGTTTGAGCCGCACCGCGTCCCAGACCCTTTTTAGGCGGGCCCGGTACTCTTTTTGTTCTTTGGTATGGGGTATTAGTTCTTGATTTTCCATATGGTTGTTCCCCGTTGCTGTTGTACTCCATTTTTTTTCAACCATTTGGCTTTTTTTGCAGGCTTTACAGCCCCAAAGCTAATGGCTAACAGCTAATAGCTGTTCAAGCGATGGCCCAGTTTCTGGCTATACTCACCGCATCCATGGCCGTGGAGCCCCAGGCATCAGCCCCGATCTGGTCAGAGACCAGCTGGTTGACCGGGCCGCCGCCCACCATCACCTTCACATCGGTGAGGTTGGCCGCTTTGAGGGCCTGGATGGTCCGTTCCATGGGGTCAATGGCAAGGGTTAAAAATCCGCTCAACCCCACAATCTTAGCCTGGTGTTCCTCAACGGCCTTTACAAAATTTTCAGGCGGCACATCCACCCCTAAGTCAATCACCTCAAAGCCGTTCACATCCAGCATGAACACCACAATGTCCTTGGCAATATCATGGATGTCCCCCTGCACGGTTCCAAACACCACTTTACCGATTTTTTTGGTGTCGCCCTGGGCCTCCATAACGGGCTTGACCTTTTCGGCAATGGCCCCGAGAATATCGCCGGACACCATCAATTCGGGCAGAAAATATTCCCCTTTTTCAAAGCGCTCTCCAATGAGCTGCATGGCTTTGCGCCCCACATCCAGAATTTTTTGCGGGGATTCGCTGCCGGCCAGCAGTGCCTCGGTGATGCGGACGGCGTCGGTTCTGTTCAAGGTGGTAATGGCTTTAAATAATTCTTCGCTCATTTGCATTTCCTCATCATCATATCACTTATATATTGTAACTATTCAGCTAATGCTGAAAATTAAGCAAAAACAGGGGCCATAACTGTTCATCAGTGCTTCATATTTGTTTAGTCAGGACTTCGTAGCATACTTTTGCTATGTGAGAAGGCCTGAATGAGCGAAGATGGGGCACTGCTGAACAGTTACTATATTTTTTTTACCGCAGGCTTGTACTTAAAACCATAGCCCAAATACTCAGGCCCGAAAATTTTCAAGCCTTTTTCCGTTAAAAAGGCTTTGGGGGCCGGCAGAATCAGAACGGCCACCGCCCTTCCCTTTTCATGGTTGGGGTTGGTCACCGGTTCATCCGTATCTGTATCCATCAGGCAGATCAAGTCCGGAATCGTAGCATGGACTTCGTTGTCCAGCCATGAAATCATGTTTTCATTCTTAAAATTAATTTTATAGGTATGGCCGGCATATCTGCCGGTTCCCCGAATCAGGATATCCCCGATGGTAAACCCCTCCTGGTTTTTCCAGGAAAAGTCTTCTATGGTTCCCCTGAAGGCCACAAATCCGCTGCCGGCCCCGGCAATGGCCTGGGCTGAGTCCTCCTGGGTCTGGCGCGCCAGCCGTAACACTTGCCCGAGTTTCAAGGCATAGGACACGGCGCCTTTAATCACCGCCGGCCGCAGCACCTTCATTTCAAGGGCGTGATCCACGGCGGCAATATCATTGGCGCTGGCCACGGCAAGGGAACGGACCAGCTGTTCGGCCCGTTTGTCATCAATGATATTTTCACAGATGGCGGTCTCTCCAAAGGCATTGACCAGGACAATGGGGGATGCGGGCAGCCCGTTTAAATAGTAGGTGGAGTGGGTAATTTCAGGCACGGCCCGTCCGGCGGGGTCCGCATCAACGATAAAGCCCTGGATCATGGCCGCCACATAAAAGGACAAGGCGGAGTTGGCCCCGCCCATTTCACAGGAGATGGTCCCGTAAAAATCGGCGCCAAGGTAGGCTTTAAACCGATTTACGGCTGCCATAATGGGGTTTTCGGCCAGCCGGGGCAGCCGGTCGTACTGCTGTTTTTCCTGTTCCGACACCGGGGATACGGCACCCAGAAAATAGGGGGTGCAGATCAGGGCATTGTCCGGGACCTCATCCACGGGAATAAGCCGGAACTGCCGGCCATGGGAAAGGGCCTCCTCAATGAGGTCCATCCCTTCCTGGATCTCTCCGCCGCCGCCGGTGCCAAGGATGGTACAGCCATATAAAATGTCGGTTAAATCCTGTCGGGTCAAATTTTTGATCAATGCTGCTCTCCAGAAATTTTCCGGGGGGACAACGCCCTGATCCCGGAATCAAAATATTTTTTGCATTGTGCGTTTTGTCTTATGGGTTATAATTACCCGGGTAAAATATTTTGTCCTATACCTTAAAGGGTAGAAGGCGGGGTAACTTTACAAAAAAATGCATAAAAGAAACCGCCCATGATCATCCAGACCAAACTGACAATGCCCCCCCTGAGGGAAAAAATGGTCCAGCGCAGCCAGTTGACCGGGATCATAGAACAGGGCAAAGACCACTCCTTGATCTTTATCACCGGACAGGCCGGGGCCGGCAAAACCTGCCTGGCGGTCCAGTGGCTTTCCCGGTACGAAAAACGGGCCGCCTGGTATTCCCTGGACAATCAGGACAATGATCCGGATCTGTTCTCCCGGTACCTGTTATCGGCCATGCTCACGTGCAGCAAAAAAATTGCCCAGGCCTTCAGCCCGTTTCTCCAGGGGCAGAAAACCATTCCCATCCAAAAGGCCGTGCAGCGGATAATTGATGAGTTTGTGGACTTTAAAGACCATTTTTTTCTGGTGCTGGATGATTACCACGCCATTGAATCAACCCAAATTCACGAGGCCATTCAATATCTTATTGAGTGCGCGCCGGCCTGCCTTCACCTGGTCATCCTCAGCCGGTCCGCCCTGCCCTTTCCCACAGCCCGGCTCACCGTGGGAAACCGGTTGATCCAGGTCAGTGCCATGGATTTAAAATTCAGCCTGGATGAAACCGCCTGTTTCCTGTCAGATCTCTTCAATATCCGGCTTTTGCCCGAACAGCTCAAAAAAATTTTTCAACTCACCGAAGGCTGGGTATCGGGGCTTCAGCTGGTGGGGCTCTCCTTGAACCGGCAGCCGCTTCAGGATCTTTCCAGAATCTCCCTTAAAGAGCACAAAACCTTTGCCATGGATTATTTCAGGGAAGAGGTGTTCCGGGTGCAGCCGGAACCGGTTCAGCAGTTTTTGCTCAAAACATCCATTCTGACCCGGTTTAATGCAACGCTTTGTGAAAACATCACCGGGATGAAAGATTCAGGTGCCATCCTTGAACAGCTGGACCGGAACAATATCTTCATCATTGCCCTTGACCCGTCCCGGGAGTGGTTCCGGTACCATGCCCTGTTTGCCGATTCCCTGAAAAAACACCTGAAACAAACCCATTCCGAACAGGTCCCGGATCTGGAGAAAAAAGCCGCGCTCTGGTACGCGGCCAACGATCATTTTGAGCTGGCCTTTATACACGCCCATGCCTCGGGGGATATCCATTTTCTGGCCGACGTGCTGGAAGACCATCTCATGTTCTATCTTCTGGCCTGCGAATTTGTCACGATTGCCCGGTGGCTGAACAAAATCCCCGACGCCCTGGTCAACCAGCGACTTATCCTGCTCTTATACCGGCAGCTGCTGGCAACGGAGCAGTGGAACCTGTCCCAGGCCGACTTTTTAATGAAAAATATCCGGGACAGGAAAGATGCGCTGCTTTCCCGGTATACCGGGGCAAAGCAGCAGCGGGCCAGGGATTTATGGCTGGCGGCAGAACACTCCAATGCCATTTTTAAACATCCGGACCGGCACGACGCCCATCAGCTGGCCCTGGACCTTAAAACCATCAGCCCCGGACATCTTTACATTAAAATGTATCTTTTGGATTTTATCCCCTGGAGCCTCATGGAAAGCGGCGAGACCCAGCAACTTGCCGGTACGGTTCTGGATAACCTTGCCTTCTATAAGCAGAAAAAACTCGGGTTCGGGGTATTTAACCTGCTCCGGATTTACGCCTCGATAGAGATCACCATGGGCCACATGTCCCGGGCAGAGGAAAAACTCAAAGCCGAACTGGACATGGCCAAAGAGGCCGGTCTGTCAAAGCTGCCCTTCCGGTCGGATTACTTTGTCATCATGGCCATGATCCATGCCATGCGAAACGAACCGGACCTTGCATTGGAGAACATTTCTTCGGCCATGGCATACCTTGAAGAAACCAACCTGAACCTGATCCAGTGCGATGCCCATATCCAGCAGGCCTGTATCCTCCAGGCCATGGGCCGGGAGACCGTCGCCTCCTTTGCCATGGAAAAGGCCCTGGAAAAAAGCGCCGCCATGGGCAGCCCCTACCTTCTGGCCGTGGCCGAGTGTGCCGCCGCAAGGCTTGCGCTTTTTCAAGGGGAACCGTCCCGGGCCCGGCAATGGGCCGATGGCAGAAAACTGAATGTCAACGAGCCCTTTTCGGAATGTTTTGAATCCGAATGCCTGCTGGCCGCCCATTTGTGGGTGGACCAGGGCGAGTATGAAAAAGCGGTGCTGCTGCTGGAGACCCTGAGGCCAAGGTCGTTAAAGCGGCTGAGGGCCGAACCGGTCTTAAGGATTGATATCCTCCTTTCCGCGGCCCTGTACCGCCTGGACCGGAAAAAAGAGGCGTTTCTTTTCCTGGAATGCGCCGTCTGTTTTGCCGTGCCTGAAAAATACATTCAGCCCTTTATCCTCTTTTCCGCCTATATCGGGGAGTTGCTCCTGTCCCTTCAGAATGCGGCGGATCCCCTGATTCAGGCCCATGCCGGCGAACTTTGCCGCCAATGCGGCCTGGCGCATGGCCCTTGCCGGGAGAGCGGCAAAAGCATTCCGGTCAACAGCTTTGAAAGCCTGACCCCACGGGAGGTGGATATTTTAAAAATGATGGCCTCGGGCCACTCCAACAACGATATTGCCGCCAATCTGTTTGTCTCGGTGAATACGGTCAAATTTTACAATAAAAATATTTTTGCCAAGCTTGAAGTCAAAAACAGGGTCCAGGCGGGCATCAAAGCCCGGAAATTAAACATCATCTAAAGGCGTTAATGATTGTCAGAACCAAATTAATTGTCCCGGAACAAAGATCTGAAATGGTTCTGCGGCAGCACCTTACAGACCGCCTGGCGGCGGGGGAGAAACGGCCCCTTATCCTGATCACCGGGTGTGCCGGCGCAGGCAAAACCGCCCTGGCCGTAAAGTGGCTTTCCCAAAAAGACCGCCACCCGGCCTGGTACACCCTTGATCCCCGTGACAATGATCCCGGCCTCTTTTTACGGCATCTTCTCATCAGCCTCTTGTCCATCAGCGATCCCATTGACAAGGCCGTCGGCCCCCTTCTCCAGGGACACAGATCCGTGGCCGACCCGGATGTGGCCGCCGCCGTTCTCGATGCCTTCAGCGCGGAGGCCGGGCCGGTTTACTTGGTGTTTGATAACTTTCATGTCCTGACCTGCCGCCCGATCCTGGATTTTGTGGCCCACCTGATCCAGTATGCCCCCAAGGCCTTTCACCTGGTCATCATCAGCCGGTCCCAGCCGCCGTTTCCCCTTTCCCGGCTGCGGGCCGGAAACCGGATAACCGAACTTCACCCGGAAGCGTTGAAATTCAGCCGGGACGAAACCCGCTTCTATTTGACCCGGGTGGCCGGGCTGGACCTGCGGCCGGACCAGGCCGACACCATTTTTGAGGCCACCGAAGGCTGGATATCCGGGCTGGTGCTGACCAGGGCGGCCCTGCACCGAAAGGATCCGGTATCAGCGATTTCCAATATCACGCCCTTTGTTGAGAATGCCGTTGTCAATGAATATTTCAACGAAGAGGTCATTGACACCCTCCCCCCGGACCTACAGGATTTTTTGCTTACAATCTGCATCCTGAACCGGTTTAATGCCGCACTGTGCCGGGAGGTAACCGGCCGGACCGGCTGCCGTGACGTCCTGACCACCCTGTACCGGAACCATTCATTTATCATCTCCCTGGATGCCGGGGGCGAATGGTTCCGGTTTCACCGGCTTTTTGCCCGGGCCCTGAGAAACCATCCCCATGCCATATCCCCCCAAAAGGCCGTCCTGCTCCATAAAAAAGCGGCCTTATGGAACGCCCGGCACTATCTTCTCGACCAGGCCTTTGACCACGCCCTGAAAGCTTATGACACCGAATTTCTGGCAGACCTGATGGAAGATCACCTGATGTTCTATTTTCTGGAGTGCGACTTTGAACCGGTGTGCCGTCTGCTGGATGCCCTGCCGGCACAACGGATTGACACCTCTTTGATCCTCTCGGTTTACCGGCTGTTGGTGTTGATCTCCACCTGGGATCTGATCCAGGCCCCCGGGCTTTTCAAGGCCCTTGAAAGGCGGAAAACCGAACTGCTGGACCAGTGCCCGGACCGTAAAAAAGAATTTGCCCTGGCCCTGTGGGCCCTTGCCGGACACGCCATGGCCGCGGCCCATGACCCGGCGTTATGCCGCCTGGACCAGCTTACCCGGGACATTGACCACATGCCCGAAACATATCCGTTGCTCACGCTGTTTTTATCCGAGCTTCGGCTGCTGATTCAACTTGACAGGGGAGACCTGTCCCTGTCCCACGCCTTTATTGAGGACCAGAAAGAGCTGTATCAGACACTGGGGATCGGGTTTGGCTATTTTACTCTGTTAAGGGCCTATGCCCAGATTGAGATCGCCATGGGAAACATGACCAGGGCCACGCAGCGATTGGGGCAGTGGTTTGACCAGGCCGCGGGAACCGGCATATCCGCCGCCCCTACCAGGCCGATTATTTTTATATGATGAGCCGCATCCGCTACCTGGAAAACCGGCTGGACAAGGCCCTTTCCAACATCAACAAGGCCCATGATTTTTTAAGAACATCCCGGATCAATATTTTCCTTTGCGAAATTTACATCCAGACGGCGTTCATCCTCCAGGCCATGGGCCGGTCATCAACCGCCTTTTTTAATATGGAAAAAGCCCTGCACAGGGCCGACGGATCGGGAAGCCGCTATCTGATCCGGACCGCCCGGGCCGCCATGGCCAAACTTGGCCTGCTCCAGGGCAAACGCCAGGCGGCACAGGCCTGGTCAACGAAAAATCCCCTGTCATTGGATGAGCCCTTTTGTGAAGCCTTTGAATCCGACTGCCTGGTGCAGGCCTTTCTTCTCCTTGACCAGGCGCGGTTTCAAGAGGCCTGCCGCCTCATGGAAACCCTTCGGCCCCGGGCCCTGAAGCGGCACAGAAGAACGGCCGTGCTTGAAGCCGATATCATCCGGGCGGCAGCCTTGAACGGCCTGGGGGAAAAAGAAAACGCCGTGCGGATCCTGGAACTTGGCCTTTGCTTTGCCGTCCCCGAGCAATACATCCAGCCGTTTGTGATCTACTCGCCCTATATTGCCGACCTTCTGATCACCCTTTCCAGTGCAACGGATCCCGTGGTCAAGGCCCATGCCGCCGTAATCTGCGGCCACTGCCGCCTTGAAAAACCCCTGGAGCGGCCGCAGAAAACCATCCCCGTCACCGCCTTTGACAGCCTGAACCAAAAAGAGTTCGACATTTTAAAGCTCATCGACCTTGGCTGTTCAAACCGGGAAATCGCCCAGAAGATGCATATCTCCATCAACACGGTCAAGTTCTACAACAAATCCCTGTTCACCAAGCTGTCCGTCAAAAACCGGGTCCAGGCCGTCACCAGGGCAAGGCAGCTGAATATTTTTTAATCCCGGCCCGGCTTTATGGCTGTGCCGCAGTCCGCCATAGGTGCCGCTCAGCACCAGACTCAAAGAT
This sequence comes from uncultured Desulfobacter sp., assembly GCF_963665355.1. Lineage (GTDB taxonomy): Bacteria > Desulfobacterota > Desulfobacteria > Desulfobacterales > Desulfobacteraceae > Desulfobacter. The sequence continues at coordinate 22,029 of NZ_OY762230.1, read as the reverse complement.
CTGTAAAAATTTAAAATTATGGACTGTTGGCTTTTAATAATAGTCCGGGGTTTTGAATCCGGCCGTCACTGCATTTTGTTTTTGACATAGTCCTCCGTCAGGAATTTTTAATCCCCCCCAACAATACTTCTGTCATTGAACGCTGATTCCAAATCGGCTCGGAAGACTATAAATACCATAAGTCCTCGGCGGTCTTTTTCCGCCGATCAACCGGACAGGAACGCGAAAAAGTAGGGTGGGCAAAAGCGCAGCGTTGCCCACCATTTCAGGCAGAACACCTGGCCCCTAAACGATGAATCAGATGGAATCGAATTCTTGGCAAATGGTGGGCACAAAAAGCGTGCCCACCCTGGCTATATTTCTGGTTTTTAGAGGCGCAGGCAATCATTAGAATTTTTACCTGGAAATATAGAACCAATTTTAAAAAAATGTATGATATATACGGAATAATGAACCTGGTTCCATGATCCGCTTATCAGCCGGGGCTGTTTTTTCAGGAACGGTTGATTTATATTCCGGCAGATTGTATTTTTTAAGCATCCTTTTAAAAAGAAGATATGGAAGGTAACAATTTAAATACAGGGAGCTATATTATGATACAGGATGAAATAAGACAGAAAATTGATAAGCTCAATGTTTCTGAAAAAATATTACTGGTAAGTGATATTTGGGATTCTATAGCGCAGGATTGTTCTGCTATGCCGCCAATACAAGGGTGGCATAAAAAAGAATTGGATCAACGAATAGAAGAATATGAGTCTGGAAAAGCAGAACTCTTTGACTGGAAAGAGGTTCATAATGAATTAAGAGAAGAATTTAAATGAACATCAAATACCTGAAGAGAGCAAAAACCGATATCAGGCAAGCTTTTGGCTGGTATGAAGAAAAGCGAAGGGGCTTGGGATTTGAATTTTTAAACTGTGTTGAGGCTGCAATACAAAATATAATCGTGATGCCGGAGATGTACCAGAAAAGATATAAGCATCTTCATGGATGTCCTACGATTCCCCTTTTCAATATTGTATAAAATCGAAAAAACACAGATCGTTATCCATTCAGTTTTTGATGACCGGCAAAATCCAGACAAAAGACCATAATGGAATGGGGCAACCTGAGCTTTCAATCCCCATAGAGTATGAAATTTCCCTCCTTTTTTTCAGGTTTGGAAAGTAAGATGTGATATTAGGTTATATCCAAAGGGCTCTTGGCTTCTTTTAAGGTCGTGGACGGTACGGTCTGTGTATATATCATGGTGGTTCGCACATCGCTGTGGCCGAGCAAGGCCTGTATAGTCCGGATATCATAGTTGGCTTGGAGTAGGTGACTTGCAAAACTGTGGCGAAAGGTATGAGGCGTAACCCGTTTGGTAAGCTGTAGTCGATTGGCTGCTGATTTGATGGCCTTTTGGACATGCCGGTCATGGAGATGATACAACCTTTTCTCCCCGGTATCAGGAACAAGAGTCAGTTCCTTAGCCGGGAACAGCCACTGCCAGTTGAATTCTCTGGCAGCATATTTTGCTTTCCTGTCCATGGCATCAAACATAAACACGCCGTCATATCCATCTTCAATTAATTTCGCATGCAGCTTTTTCACCTGCTCCACCTGGGCCAGAATATCCGGAATGATTGATTCCGGCATAGGCAGGGTCCGATCCTTTTTTCCCTTGCCGTCATGAACGGTTAATATTTTGTGGTCAAAATTCAGGGCATTCATGCGGATATTCATACATTCAGCCAATCTCAAGCCGCATCCGTAAAGCAGCTGCACGATGAGATCATAAGGATACCTCAGTTTCTCCACGACAAGATCAATCTCTTTTCTGGACAGTACAACCGGAATGTAAGGCTTCCTTTTGGCCCGCACCACCCCGTCAATCTTCCCGAACTCCTTTCCAAGAATATGCCGGAAAAAGAACAAAAGGCCGTTAAATCCCTGATTCTGGGCAGACGCAGAACATTTTTGTTCAACCGCCAACCATGTCAGAAACTGTTTCACATCGTCAGGCGACAATGATTCGAGCGCCTTGTTTCGGACAAAGGTTTGAAATTGTTGCACCCACTTGCAGTAAGCATCATAAGTTTTAGGCGAATAATGACGTACTTTGATTTCATCGCTTAGCCGGGAATAAACTGTATTCCATCCATCTTGAACAGAGGCTTTCAAAGGTTTTTCAAAAGAAGATGTGTCCTCATGTATGGCATTCTCAGTCACATCAGATTTCCCGGTTACAGGCGTTTGATACCAGTGAGGAACTATACCATACATGTCATAATAAATTAGGATTGAATCATACGCCTGTTTCTGCTGCTGTCTCGTCTGCTTTTTTTCTCTCAGTTTGTTAATAAATAAAGGCAGGCTGTAGGTGTTTTTAGCAGCATGGCCATACTTTGAACAAAAATCAATGTAATACCTCATCCATTTCTTAAATGCAGGATGCTCGGCAGGTGATATCCCATCGCTAAGTAGCCGGGATTCAAATTGTTTTAAAAATTCTTGCGGAATTTGTTTCATCATGCTACCAAAAAAATACCATTTAATTGGGAATGATATCCGATTAGAAAATACCGAAGTTGCAAAAAGATGTCAACCGATATCAGCTTTATGAATGATATGCGGACAACCGGAGAATAACTTGTTATGTTTAAAATCCAGGCTGTGCTATTTTCTATGTTGACATACCATTTTGTTGATATATATTTGTTGATATATACTAATAATTGAAGGGAAGGGAAATATGGATACAGCGAAATTATTTATCAATGGACGAAGCCAAGCATTAAGGCTACCTAAAGCTTATCGATTTGAAGGTGAAGAAGTTTATATTAAAAAAATTTCTCAAGGCGTCCTTTTAATACCAAAAAACAAAACAGCATGGGGTGTTTGGGAAGACAATTTAAAAAAATACGATAAGCCGTTTATGGCTGACAGGAATCAACCTGATTTACAGCAGGAAAGGGTTGGGTTGAATGAATTATTTGATTGATACAAATATCTGTATTTATATAATGAACCAACGCCCGCCCGAAGTTATTCAAAAGTTTAAGAATCATGAAATTGGTCAAATAGCTATATCCTCTATTACTGTCTCAGAGCTTAACTACGGTGTTGCCAAAAGCCAAAATAAAAAACAAAATGCAAAACGACTTGAAGAATTTCTCACTCCATTCAACATATTGCCTTATGATGAAGTTGCATCGAGATACTATGGAATAATCCGTTCAGAACTTGAAAGCCAAGGAAAAGTGATTGGACCGCTGGATATGCTTATAGCCGCCCATGCAATAAGTGAAAAATTGATATTAGTGACAAATAACGAAAAAGAATTTCAGAGAATCAAATCGTTAAAGATCGAAAATTGGGCTGTTCAGTGATTCAAATCAATGAAGAGTTTAAAACAAATTAGAACCCGAAAAGAGCAAATGGGGTCGAACCAAGCAAAATTTTGCAACCAGCTGTTAATAAAAGAGAAAAGTTTCATAAGCCTGAAACAGCTCTTAGCGGCCTCTTTTTGACCCCACAATGGGCCCTTTAAGGGGAATTTGATATTTCAAATTCATGGGATAAATTCCAACCAAAAAATGCACCGGGTAAACCGGTGATTTTTGCGTTAGACTTTTTATCATGGTGAACATATGACCCTAAATTATTTTAATATAGAGGGTAAATTTTTCTGGAGATATGAGGCATAAGATATGAGTTCGCTCAAATTCGTTGATGACATGGCATGTATCCAGCGCTCAGTGGCTCAATGCCATGACCAAGCAGTCCGCAGGGGTATGGTGCTTGATGTAATGCAGCCTCAAACTGGCGAGCTGGTTTTAGAGGTTGGCTGTGGTGGAGGCTTCTATGCATATGAGGTGGCTCAGTGCGTTGGTCCAACTGGGCTCGTATGTGCAATCGACTATAGCGCTGACCAGATCGCCACAGCAAAAAGCTATTGCGCTGATATGGAATGGGTTAATTGCCGGGTAGGAGACATCAGCGAACTACCTTACGAGAGCAGCACCTTTGATGCAGTCTATGGCATACAGGTTTTTGAGTATATTGATCAGTTAGACGCCGCCTTGCATGAGGTCCAACGTGTTTTACGCCCTGGGGGGCGGTGCATTATTCTGTCGACGGACTGGCGTACTGCGGTTTGGCATTCGCATCAAGTGGAACGGATGCAGCGGATTCTCACGGCTTGGGAGACTCACAGCGCCACCCTCGATCTGCCCGCCATCATTGGAGTAAAATTGCAGAATATCGGCTTGGAGCCGCTTCGTCAGACTCCAATGTCCTTTCTAAACCGTTCGTACCATAGAAACAGCTTCAGCTATTGGGCTGCTCGTGTGATTCGGTCCTTTGTAGAGGGTAAACATGAGATAACGGCAGAGGAGGCCGATGCATGGTTTAATGAGTTCGAACTGCTTGAACAACAACATGCCTATTTTTTTTGTTTGACCTCTGTTTTGACTGAAGCAATTAAAACTGTACGGTGAAAAGTCTAACAAAGCAAATTAACTCGGGTGCAAATTCCGCTGTGCTCCATTTGCACCGGTTATTTGCAACGTTAACAAGGACGGCGAGAGCGGGGATGGACAATCGCCCGATAATATGTTAGCGCTGTAATTTTGCAGCGCGGCCGCTCAACATTCGTTGAGACGGACAGAGCACAGCAAAATTACAGCGCTAAGTTGATGATGCCCAACCCCACTACCCTCTTGCCTGTTAACAGCCCGCTGCACCAGGCAAGCTGGTGAGCTTATCATTATTTTTAAATCGGAGGACAATGTGGGATTAAAAGTTAATACAATCAGCGAAATTCCAGATCACGTTGCAGTAGGGTTCTATCTGTATCTACTGGACTATGGATGGGATGAACCACTTGGAGAAACACTCCGAAAAAATTTCGACAAAATTGCAGGATTCACTAGTCGAAATGATGCTGCGGTAGTTATGGGATTCGGTTCAGAGTTCAATGATAGTGTTCTTTCCTGGCACGGCTTTAATGGACAGGACGCAGATGATCTCTTACCTGCTCTTCTAATTTGTGCCTGACCGGAAACCCCGATTTTGAAATTTTCAGGGGGTCGATGTTTGACAAAACCTTAAATCTTTGTTGTTCCTGTCATCACAAACCGGGAGAAATGCTTCCATCTCTGCCGGTTTTCGGCAACTTTCTCCTTTTCCGGACGCAACTGTAGTGTTTGCCGTGTTTTTTTTTAAGCAATGGCCTGTTTTAAGCTGCTTTGCGCTGTTCAGACCCTTGCAGCTTTTTTAATCCCTTTTGTTGTATGTGATGCCCGATGATCTGGAGATTTCTTGCCAAAACCGACAGGCTCACATACCTCTTAAACCCTTGAATGCCATGATCCGGGCATCTGTCAAGACCATGATTTTCCAGTCCGTTTATGGCAGATTCCACCGCTGAATGTTTTCTTTTAAAACGAATGAAATCTTCCGCTGTTTCTTCTTCATATTCCGCCTTGTTGCATCTGCCTTTTTTCGGAAGCACCAAAATATCCAATCTGCCCTTCAGGTCCTTTTTGTTGCCTGGAGAGTAAAACCCTTTATCAAAACTGCATCCTTTGAGATCAGAAAATTTGCTTTGTGCCAATGTTACCATCGCAACGGCGACTTTATCATCGGTTTCTTTCTCCATCACCCGGTGGTGCAGGATAAAGCCATATTGGTCCTCCAGGATACATACCCGCAAGCCCAATTCCTGGGGAACACCGGCCGGGTGCAATCCCATTTAGTGGCATGAACTGACATGTATCCAATTTTTCCGTTTTTCATGCTGCATTGAATACTCTGCCCTCCCAAAAAAAGCTGGACTCCTGGCTCATGAAAGGTTATATAGATTTGCATGAGCAGGACTTTAACCATTCAAGGACGTGAATTTTCAGAAGTTGATATACAAACGATACGCCATTTGATTAACGACAATCCCGCCTGGCACCGCACTCGTTTATCCAAAGAATTGTGTGCTCGCTGGGATTGGCGCACGGAAAAAGGTCTGCTCAAGGACATGGCCTGTCGAAGCATGCTGAGAAAACTTGAGCAAAAAGGGATGGTCACACTTCCCGTTGCCCGTCATAGCGGTAACCGTCAGCGGCGTATTCCCGATGTCCCCCATGATTGTAAGCCGATAGAAACCACTTTGCGTAAGATCCGCCCGATACAATTGATACCGGTATCGGGCCGTGGAGATATTGATGATTTATTCCATTGCCTTATGGATCGATATCATTACCTTGGGTGTAAAGGGTATGTCGGAGAACATATGAAGTATATGGCTTTTGATCGCAATTCTCGTCCGGTTGCCTGCCTGCTTTTTGGCTCAGCAGCATGGAAAACGGCCCCTCGTGACCGATTCATCGGTTGGGATAGGTCGGCTCGTCGCAGGAACCTGCATATGACGACCAACAATACCCGATTTTTGATTTTGCCATGGATTCGAATTCCCCATCTTGCCAGTCATATTCTGGGTTCATGTCTTAGGCGGCTGAGCCGGGACTGGACAGCTAAATATGGTCACGATATCTGTCTGGTAGAAACTTTCGTGGATCGATCACGCTTTGCCGGAACTTGCTACCAGGCGGCAAATTGGCAAAAAATTGGTCAAAGCAAAGGGCGAAGCCGTCAAGACAGGCACCACAGACTTCAGGTGCCGATAAAAGACATCTATGTATACCCGTTGACTTCCAATTATAAAAAGCAGCTATGCACACAACCTTGAGGGTTTCAGTCATCGAAATGACAGGTAATTTTTCAACCTGCAATTCGAGGACTGATCATGAAACTTGCTTCCACTATAAGGGATATTCGAACCCTTCTAACAAAAGCCGTAGCTGATTTCCAAAACCATCAAAATGCTAATATCCTGTGTGAGCAGGTACGGAACGGCCTCTTCATTATTGTGGAAGCATTTCTGGTTCCCGTCATTGAAAAGGCACTGTCTGACCCGGATCTTTTATCTGAACTGAAAATTGGTGCCGGTAAAAAGGGACTGCGTTTCAACGGATACCGCCCCAGCAGCATTCGATTATTGACAGGAACTACCCTGAGCATCCGATCCCCTTACTTTTCAAAAGTTGTTTCCAAACAACGGCCAGGCCCTAAAACAAAAAAACGACAAAAGGGGACAGGCCGCCATTTTGGGCTTGATTACCTTGGTTTTATCGGCAGGTGTTCAACGCTGTTCGCTTCGTCGGTGGTCCATGCAGCATTGCTCTGTCCCTCTTTTGAAATTGCCCGAAGATCCCTGGAAAACCATGCAATCAACTTAAATGTCAAAACCATACGCCGCATAACAATGAATCTTGCACAGGAAGCTATGCCCCTGCGTGGCCGGGTATCTTTTGGAGATACTGATCGCGTTGGTGGCAAAACGGTTCTGGTTTGTATCGACGGCGGTCGCCTTCGAGAACGGAGGCCAAAACGGGGACGTAAATCAAAAGGCCAAAAGCGGCAGGGATATCATACTGAATGGAAAGAACCCATTCAGTTTGTCATACATATTGTCGATCCGGACGGCACAATATCCAAAAAACACTTGCCGGTTTATGATGCCACAATGGGCGGTATTGATGCCGCTTTTGATATTCTTGAGATCTACTTGCGTGAATTAGATATTCCCAAAGCCAAGCGTGTTGTTTTCTGCTGTGACGGTGCACGTAGCTATTGGAAGCGAACAGGCCTGCTGGCCAAACGGCTTGAAATCGAATCCTATTATGAGGTAATCGACTACACCCATGCAAAACAGAATTTACATGAAATCGTGGACAAATTGCCAAAGAGAATCCCTATAAAAGAAAGAAACCGGATAGCAGAATCTTGGAAGAACCTCCTTTGGGATGGCAGATTCAAAGACCTTAGAAAAGAAATTTTAAAACACATTACGTACCCTAAAAGGCGCATAGAAGCACTATCCAAATTTAAAAGTTACTTCGTGAAAAATCGAAACAGAATGCAGTATCGCCAGTTCCGCAGCCTGAAAATACCTACTGGCAGCGGCTGTGTTGAAAGTGCAATACGTCGGGTTATAAATCTCAGAATGAAATCACCGGGTATATTCTGGAAACCGGAAACATCCGAATCAATGTTGTTCTTAAGGAGTCAGCTCCTTTCCGGGAGGTGGAACATCTTGACTGACAATATCTTCATACAAATTCGGTCACTTTGCTTAGGCCACTAAATGGGAATGCACCCACACCGGCCTTGCCTTTTGAAATCCACTCCGTGTGGGGTTCGAAAATCGAAAAAATCTTGTCTTCATGGGGGATCTTTTCATCCTGTAACACCCGGCGTTTGATCAAATCAATTTGCCAAAGTGCGTAGTTGATATATGTTTGTAATTCTTCAGCTCGGGCTGCACATATAATATCGGATGCCGGTATCATTTCCACGGTCAATCGCGCCTTTTGAATATATTTTTCAGCAAGCTTGATATATGCTGTATGGGCATCCATAATTTGCTGGACTCTTTTGGCCTTTTTCTTTTCATCCTTTGATGTGGAATGTTTCAAACGCTGGACTATTCGATAAAGCTTTTTAAATGCTTTAATATTATACGCTGATTGCCGCCACATACTCGTTCCAATGTCCTGGCTGATAATAGCGGCAATTTGAATCATTTTTCGGACTGCATCAAAAAGCAGGTTGATATCTGTGGGATAATGAACATTGGTTTCTACAACGAATGAATCACACCGCCCAATCAAGGCTCCATCGTCCGAAGTTTTTTTTTCATCAGAAGTTTATGGCCTTCTTGCACAACCAGAGTGTTGATTTTGTCAAGAATATCTGGGGTCATAAGCCTGACATTATCTTTCAGGGTCTGAAGGGGGTAGGCGATATCATTGTCCATCATGCCATGCCCCAGCATCTGCCTTATTGTTTTGTGGTTGTTCACCATTTCCTGGAGTTTATCATAATCCCAATTGCAATTGAGCCGAATGACGCCCATTACAAGGATCTTCCACAGGTCCATACCGGGACGTCCATTTTTAGAATCGGTACTTTCTGGGATCATGTCCGTGAGGATATCAAAAACTTTTTGTCGAAGACTCTGGTCGCAATAGATATGTTGGAGTCCCAAAAGAAGTTTGGGGATTTCATCCCTGGCTCTCATATCAATTTTAATTTGATCGATAGGGGTCTGCCCGAATGTCATCTGTAGTTCAAAAATTTTACGCAAAACGACCTCGAAGTTCTGATGGAATGTTGAAGTTTGAATTACTATTGGCTTGTCTCACAAAACATAAATCCTATATAATTTTATAGGGTTAGATTAACATAGTAATTAGTAAAAAGCAACAAGTAATTCATATCACAACAGAAACTTCAAACGAATTTCAGCCCAGATACCCCTGGAAAATATGATGGTTCCAATTTCCGGTCAGGCACTAATTTCAAATAAGCCTCCTACTTTTTTCTATGGTCAGCGAGGTGATTGGAATGAAAATATTGATAATCTCATTCTGATCCCTTTCCGCCGATGCTGTTCTAACGCTACCGAGGTTATCAGCCTTATCAATCGGGTTCTTCAAGATATTAGAGCAGGCAAAGAGCTTAGTGACTCAACTTTCGGGATTCGTTGAGACAGACTGCCGACCAGTCAACTCATTGAATTTATAACATAAAAACTTGTAGAGCCCAGCTGTTTGATATATAATAAATTCGCTAAAAAAATACAATAATATCAAACAGTAAGGGCTCACATGATACATACCAATATTGAAACAAAAACTCAAACAGACATTCAGATTTTAGGCAAAATTGATGACTTTTTCAGCAAATTTTCCATTGCTACATCTTTGCACCGATGTGGTGTCCGAAAACGTCATGGATATAGTGTCCGTTCATTGATTATGGCTATATTTACATTACCATTCCTGCAAAAAGATTTCTTTAGGGGAATTGTAATCAATGACGACTTGTCATTTGGTAAAGACGCTGCATATGAGGTTCTCAAGGGTGGGAACTCTAACTGGCGGCGCTTACTTTTGTCTGTTGGTATCAAACTGTACCATTTTTTCGATCCATTAACCGATGAAAATCGTGAATCGGTACTGATCGCCGATGATAGCCCTTATGATCGCTCCCGGTCAAAAAAAGTCGAGCTTCTTTCAAGGGTATGGGATCATAGCACTGGTAAATTTATCAAGGGATTCAGAATGCTGACACTCTGCTGGTCAGATGGGGCCAGTTGTCTGCCGTTAGATTTTTGTCTTCTGTCCTCCTCAGATGCCAAAAAGCGTCTTTGTGAAAATCAAAAAATCATGGATAAAAGATGCACCGCATGGAAACGAAGGCAAGAGGCTATAATTACAGCACCCGAGAATCTGGAAGCCATGGTCAAACGGGTTCTGGCTACAGGCGTTCGTGCAAAACATATATTGATGGATAGCTGGTTTATGATGCCCGCCACAGTTACAGCATTAAGCAAATACATTAATGTTGTGGGGATGGTGAAGAAAACATCAAAAATTCATTATGAATTCAACGGAAATTGGGTGGATGTGAAAGCGATCTACCGGCAACTCAAAAAGCGTCGTGGTCGGGCAAAGCTCCTGGCAAGTACCATCGTTACTCTGAAGGGTGGATTGTCTGCCAGGCTTGTTTTTGTGCGCGACCGGCGCAAGAAGGACTGGTTGGTGTTACTCTCCACAGACCTTGAATTGTCAAATGAAGACATCGTTCGAATTTATGGTAAACGCTGGGATATTGAGGTGTTGTTCAAAATGGCAAAACAGCATCTGAAGCTGGCAAAAGAGATGCAATGCCGAGACTATGACGCCCTGGTGGCCCACACCACTATTGTTTTCATGCGATATATGTTTTTGGCCTATCAAAATCGAACCCAAACGGATGACAGGACCTTTGGAGAATTGTTCTATGTCTGCTGCGAGGAGGTCGCCGATATATCTTTTGTTGAAGCTCTTTACAGAATAATGATTATCGCCGGTGACCAGTTGAAAAAAATGGGTAACTATTGTGAGCAGACCGCGACAGCATTTTTTGATGCTGTTATGAGAACAACCCTCCAGCAATTCGGTTTTGTAGAAAATCGAAAGTTAGCTGGTAATTTTTAAACCCGAAAGTTGAGTTAGTGAGTTTAAAGTTGCAAAAGAGCAGAAAGCAGGCCAATCAGGCGCGTTAATTGATGCGTTAATTCTACAACCGAATTTTTCAGGTATAGGCTTGGATCTTAAAAAGGTATTTGCTATGACCACAAAATTCAGTTGGATTTTGTAGAATCATGAACATTTCTCCAAAGCCAGTTGAATTTTTTCCGGCAGATTATCCATTATTATCATTTTCCTAAAGCCCGGCAGTACCCGGTCGGTATGAGAAATTGAAGAAATAGGTTCATATCCGTCGATTTCGAGGTCCGCGAACAGTTCTTCAAGATTTTTCTTCCCATTCAGAAGCAAGTGCATATACTCAGGATTTCCCAAATTTTTTATCAGGGGCGTGTCAGCCAGCATTGCATGCAAAATCCGCCGCATTGAGTTGTTACCGGTTTTTCTTCGATGATCACGGCGCAGCCCCCGAAAAAATTGTTCCAACAGGTTGTTGGTGCGCTGAGGATAGATGGTTATTTTTCCGGACGGAGTGTCGACCTCAATGGGATCTGCAAACAGTCGTTCATCGTATTTATCGATCTGTTTAGCCAACTTTTGACAAAGCAGATCTCTTTTGTACTTGGTGTTTTTATCAAGTCTCGAACGGAATCGGCCTACGGCTTTTTGGATACTGTTCATGGATTTGTTCGATCCATCATCATTCAAGCCGTTCCGTCCGGAAGGATCTGCAATACGCATTTTTCTCCGGAGGTCATCAAAAAGCAGGGTCCGCCATTCAAGATCATCAATAGATCGAATGAAATCGGGATCATTACAGATATTTTTGGCCAGGTTATTGAGCTTGCCAAATAACCGTTCTCCAACTTTGTCCCGGGGGACCTTTTTTTGAATGGAGGGTAGAGAATCTTTCAATTGCGCAATTCTGCGGGCAAAGGCCAGAAGTGGTCGATCAAACGGGAACCCATATCCGTTTCCTTCTTTTTTACCCTGTAGGCACCACAGGCACAGAGAATAGATCGAAGCCGAAGATGTCTGATCCATAGTTTCTAACGTATGTCCTTCTGTAATGGCAGCTGTCAGGTGCTCCGCATCAAGAGCATGGTTATCAATCCGTTGGTGAAGATCGCGGATAATTTCACCCAGCCTGGTGGTGGCGGCATGTTTTTGCAGGGTTTTTCTTAATTGACCGTAAGAGGGTTCGAGCAGATCCTTTCCAGCATCCCGCAGAAAATGAAAATGGCAGACAAAGTCTCGGGTACCAGGAAAAACCAGGGACACTGCTTTACAGATACCAGTCCCCATGTCATGGACACAGGCAATGGGGGGGCCGTAGTTTCTTTGCAGTTGCTCAAGGAAAGGTACGATATGGTCGGTATGTTCGCTGGGGATTTTTACATTGCCCAGTACAATCTGCTTCAGACCGTCCATCCCGGTCATCAGAACTGGAGCATCTCCTTCATGGGTGGCATCCAGGTGCAATATGTATCCGCCGCTGCGGTTCATGGCCTGTTCAATGCGAGGGGTGGCCTGCTGGTGCGCCAATGCGAGGTAGAGAATGAATTTGCGTCCAAGGTATTCGACTTCTGAAGGGCTCAAATCAATATTTTTGAGCATAAGTTCAAGGCAGACCTCATCAGTTGTCAGACAGCGATGGTAAAGACTTTTACCGACAAAGACAAGGACATCCCATGCCACATTACAATATCTGGCAACGATGTTCCGCAAATCTTTCGAACGGTAAACTTTTCGGCATGTCCGGCAGTGGTACAGGGTCTCATGGGCTTTAAAAGGACCGCTCATGGTAAACACGGTTTTTCGTCTGGTTTTCTGGACAAAAAGAGTCCTGCCGCAAGAACAACGATTCTCTTTGGGCCGAAACCTGACGTCCGGGGGATTCGGGAACAATGCCCCCGGCAGTGTATCGTGGTAAAGCCGGGTTAAATTCCGGCTGAGCGCGAGCCAGGCCTTGGCTCCGGAATTCAGGCCTTTTTTTTTATCCCGTGTGTATCGAAAAGCGTTTGAATCTGATCTGTGTTGATCCGCACTCCTGTTTTTTGAAAAACAGATTTGGCCAACTGTTTCAAATCCAAACCGGGTTTCTGGATAAATACCACGAGGATCTGTACAGCCAACTCCGCCGGCAGGGGTGTATATTCCGTTTGAAGGGCTTTTTCCTGAACATCGGCTTTGACAGGATCGATGGCCAGGTACACATAGGAACTGCCGTGCTTTTGTCTTTGCAGCTGCCCCTTGCGGTATAATTGAACCAGAACGGCATGGCAGCGGCACCGAAGCAACTGCCCCAGTTGATCGGCTGTCATCCCCGATGTGCTTTTCTCGACCAGATTCACCAGCGTATGGGTAAGCGGGCCATGTCTTGAAAAACCGATATCCCGGTAAAACCAAAGACCCTTGCTGCTGAAACGGGGAATCGAGGCCAGGGTGTACCATTTCCCATTGTGGGAAAAACTGCTGAAGTAACCGGTTTTGGCCAGGAATCGCCGAACTGAAGGGATGGAGTAGTTCATTCGCTCGGCCAGTGGTTGGATCATCCAGCATTTGTTTTCCTGAAAGGCTGAAATCAGCTTCAGGTCTGGTGTTTTGTCCATATGTACCAGCACCTCCTGATAAAGTATTGCAAATATGCTCAGAACTAACCAAATATATGCAATACTTTATCAAAAGCGGGCTGACATTACAAGCCTTGATTTGAATTTTTACTAGCAAGTAATATAACCCAGGATCCTTTATTTTCGGGTCTTTTACAATTTTTTGTTTTTTATGGGTCAAATTAAGAATGAAAAAAAATGTCATAAAAAAATGATCAAGTATGGCATTTTTTGGCTTGTAACCGATTGACATTATTGAATCCAACCGTTATTTGTGATCATAGGGTATTTGCTTGGTTTCGGAAGGGCTCTTGAATGTACCATTACGCTGAACAAGCCAGTAATTTAAACAATACATCCACCGAAAAAGGAGATTAATCCCAAAACAAGCGTGTTATAAGGGATGTGGTAAAATTAAAACCCACAATTCATTCCTCATAGCATGGAATATCAACAGCCCATTTTTCAATCCCTGGAATCCGAATAATTTTGTTTTCTATATTATTCACGGCGGACTTGACCAAACGTACCCCTGTCGGGTAAACACCTTTGATTAATTTGACGACAGGATTTTCTCCTTTCCATGTCATTGTTCGACATAGACCGAGAACCTTTTCAATTTTGTTCAGCAATTCGCCTTTCCAATGATTTTCCAAAACACCCCAAACTCGCTCTATTGGGTTGTATTTACTGTGGTACGGGGGATAGTACACCAAACTAATATTTACAAATGCTGATTTGGCAAAGTCCACGAGGCGACTAATGAATTGGCTCCTTCGGCTACTATTTTCCGGCCCATTATCAAGATTGATCACCAGTGTATGTGGGGCGAATCTTGCGTTCAAAGAAGGCCAGAGTGATTCCAGCGCATCAATCATGAAATCAGAGGTGATGTTGCTTTCAGTGAAGTACATATAATTTTCATCCAGAGCAGGTATGTTGATACCGAAAAGTTTCAAAAGGGAATCGGGTTTAAAATCATGGTCCGCCGCTTTAAGATTGCAACGACTATATCCGCCTCGGGAATAAGGCCCTATTTTAATAGTGGCTTTTGCGTCCATTGAGATACGTAAAACGCCATCTGTTTCATCGGCTAGTTGGTTTGTCCTATGCACATATTCAAAAATGATGTCTGTTTCAGGAATTTTTTTTTACCTTGGCTTTGGCGACCTTCTTCAGTTTAAAACCCAATTTATTCATTATGGTGGATAGAGTCCGTACTGTTGGCATATTCTCAGGGTCATATCCCATGTCGTCAACTAATCGACGGAATACTTCATTCGCAGATATTGGGGAATATAAATTCTGGGTACGGAATGTAGGATCAGTCTGACATATAGGGTTTACAATACGAGTTATGTCCTCTTTTAAATTCGGAAAATGTTCTAAACACGATTTCCGGCCTCGTCCGGAAAAATTATCAACACAGGTAACTCCGCTTTCTATTTCCCGTCGCCCTTTGATTATTGTTTTCCGATCCCAACCCAGTTCTCTTTCAGCCTTTAGTTGTCCGCCGTGCCCCATAAGGGAGACAACGCGTGCCATGAATTGGCGCCGTTCATGGCCTTTTAATTTGCTTCGAGTGGTATTCAGAAAATCCTTTAGTGGTGGCGTTAATTCCGATATAGTTTTGGGTAAATTGTGCTTAGAATGATCAAACATGGTCCTCCTGTATTTTTATGTAATCTTCCATGTTGACCATAAACTATCGATTCCATGTTGTCTATAGAAATCAGAATTCAGACTATGGAATTGTGGATATTAATTTTTCTGAGGCCCTAAAAAATGAATTTCTCATAAGCAATCGGCGACCCGAGCTATTATTTTGTGTCTCCAATTTCCATCAAACAGACGCACGAGTCCTGATGTTTTTTGGAATACTGCCGATTGTGTTGTGGTTCATTGTTAAATTCCCTTTTGAAATCTACAGGTTTTAGACTCGCCATTGCAGCCCGTTTGCAATAACTGTCCGGAGCAAAGGCATCATGTAACCCAGGCAGTCTTCAAAGAGTTAAAAAACTTGAACACGCTTGTGAGCCTGTTGTTATAACCAATGATTCGATATTTAATGGCCCTGCCGGAACGTATGATCAAGCAAGGGATATTTATAAATGTCTGGATAAAGCGTTTGAATTCCATACGGACGATGGAAAGACCTAAAGCTCGATACGGCATCATCATTCCATACCAGGCTTTCAGATCCCATGCCAAAGATGCAACAACCATATAGGCCCAGTTGGCATTTAGGGAATCAGAAGGATTAGCCATTGCATGCACGCCATGTTTCAACTGATCAATGTCATTTTCGTGATCCGCCCGTTTCCGGTAAAAATCCACCAGGTGCCTGGCTGATTTTTTCCAATCGTTTGTGATGTAAAAAAAGTAACGGATATCGTCAAACAATAGACGTTCGCCTTTATACTCATTTATTGTTTTGCGCAGCACGATCATCCGGTAGGGTTGCAGACATTTACCAGGTTTATATTCAAATTCGGCTATATGTTCACAGGCGGTCTCAAGACGTTTGAAATTGCGTTTTTTGACCACTTGAAGTTTGATATTTTCAGGACGTTTTCTGGGGATTGTTTTGATGGCTTGCGGCTGTTTTTCAAATATCTCCCATTCGGAATCTGAAAGACCACCGGCCAGTTTTATCAGGTTTGATCTGGCATCCATGCCAAAGACAAAGGTACAGCGTTGATCCCATTTGTCAAAATTGGAAGTAAGGCTGAAATCAGTATCACCCCGAACGTATAATTTTTTAAAAGTGCCTTCCAGCAGATCAAGGGACTTATCCACCCAACCCGCACAGTTGAGGTGGGACGGAGCATTGCCGGATCGATTGATTATATAAAGAGGCTCCCTTGTTTTTTCCAGAGAGACTATCAGAGGGGCATATCCCCACTTACCATTATAAGAGATGTCCATACCCTGTTTGCACTCGCCGGTTGTTTCACTGATAGTGCCGTCGATATTGATGATGGCTTCTTTCTTGAAGTTTTGCGGCTGCTTTTCCCATACCTTTTTCCGGATGGTATTTTTGACGTCCTGCAGAGTTATGATATCTTCCTTGGAAAACCGGCGCAAAAAGTCTCCGGCTGTAGTGGGATCGGGGATAATTTCTGCATCCAGAGCATTCAACCAGGCTTCATTGTTTCTGAGCAGCTCAATATCCTGAAGGCAGGTGCCACCGGCAAGAATATTATATGCCATGTTGACGACATGATCTGATTCATGATAGGGCAAATGGCGTTTAAGCAGTTCGAGCTCCTTATCAATTTCTTTCAGAAGGCCGGTCTTTTTGGCAAGCATATGAATTAACCCTATGCCGCCGGGAGCAACCCCTTGGAGGCGACCGTCAATCTCGTATTGAATGTTGGATGCTTTAAACATGGGGGCTGGCTGTTCATCCCAATCTCTTTTGTTGAGCTTTTTGCTTATTTTTTTCTTGCGTTTTGCCAAATTTTTGTTGATATTTTTATTCACTCGAAACGTCCTTTCAATTTGGTATATTTCGTTGTGGTAAACTTATTATACCTTTTATTGATAGGCGTTTCGAGGATTTTATCTCATTTTTATTACTTATCTCACGCTTGTTTTGGGATTAATTCAAATGTACTTTTATCCGTATAGTGATGTTGAAGAAAATGGGAAAAGAGCTGTATGGAACAAGGGCAAAGAAATAGTTCAGAATGGCCAGAAGTATGATCCAAATGTTTGGCGTTGGGACATTTGTGGTAATGTCATGCAATATTCTGAACACGGAAATACTGAGTCAGAACATGGATGGGAAATTGATCATATCCTGCCTTCCTCAAAAGGAGGTTCAGACAATATTGATAATTTGCAGCCTTTGAATTGGAAAAATAACCGTAAAAAAGGGGATCAATATCCTTGGCACTGTGAATAAAAATGGCTGTATAACAATTAAATTTAAGCTGACATTGGTGACATTTTTTGGGCTTGTGGAAGCGGCTGAACTGAACCGCTAAGCATTATTAGGAAATTCCAATGATTGAACGAAGTGAAATTGATGCAATGGCAGAAAATTTGGATGTACATTCCTCCCATGTACAAAGAGATTACGTCCACGGATGGCTTTTGTCTTTGTTGTATACCAAGAGCGCACTTGCTAATCGCCTTGTGTTGAAGGGTGGAAATTGTCTAAGAAAAGGATATTTTGAAAATTCTAGATAGTGCCTGACCGGAAATTGGAACCATCATATTTTCCAGGGGTATCTGGGCTGAAATTCGTTTGAAGTTTCTGTTGTGATATGAATTACTTGTTGCTTTTTACTAATTACTATGTTAATCTAACCCTATAAAATTATATAGGATTTATGTTTTGTGAGACAAGCCAATAGTAATTCAAACTTCAACATTCCATCAGAACTTCGAGGTCGTTTTGCGTAAAATTTTTGAACTACAGATGACATTCGGGCAGACCCCTATCGATCAAATTAAAATTGATATGAGAGCCAGGGATGAAATCCCCAAACTTCTTTTGGGACTCCAACATATCTATTGCGACCAGAGTCTTCGACAAAAAGTTTTTGATATCCTCACGGACATGATCCCAGAAAGTACCGATTCTAAAAATGGACGTCCCGGTATGGACCTGTGGAAGATCCTTGTAATGGGCGTCATTCGGCTCAATTGCAATTGGGATTATGATAAACTCCAGGAAATGGTGAACAACCACAAAACAATAAGGCAGATGCTGGGGCATGGCATGATGGACAATGATATCGCCTACCCCCTTCAGACCCTGAAAGATAATGTCAGGCTTATGACCCCAGATATTCTTGACAAAATCAACACTCTGGTTGTGCAAGAAGGCCATAAACTTCTGATGAAAAAAAAACTTCGGACGATGGAGCCTTGATTGGGCGGTGTGATTCATTCGTTGTAGAAACCAATGTTCATTATCCCACAGATATCAACCTGCTTTTTGATGCAGTCCGAAAAATGATTCAAATTGCCGCTATTATCAGCCAGGACATTGGAACGAGTATGTGGCGGCAATCAGCGTATAATATTAAAGCATTTAAAAAGCTTTATCGAATAGTCCAGCGTTTGAAACATTCCACATCAAAGGATGAAAAGAAAAAGGCCAAAAGAGTCCAGCAAATTATGGATGCCCATACAGCATATATCAAGCTTGCTGAAAAATATATTCAAAAGGCGCGATTGACCGTGGAAATGATACCGGCATCCGATATTATATGTGCAGCCCGAGCTGAAGAATTACAAACATATATCAACTACGCACTTTGGCAAATTGATTTGATCAAACGCCGGGTGTTACAGGATGAAAAGATCCCCCATGAAGACAAGATTTTTTCGATTTTCGAACCCCACACGGAGTGGATTTCAAAAGGCAAGGCCGGTGTTCCCCAGGAATTGGGCTTGCGGGTATGTATCCTGGAGGACCAATATGGCTTTATCCTGCACCACCGGGTGATGGAGAAAGAAACCGATGATAAAGTCGCCGTTGCGATGGTAACATTGGCACAAAGCAAATTTTCTGATCTCAAAGGATGCAGTTTTGATAAAGGGTTTTACTCTCCAGGCAACAAAAAGGACCTGAAGGGCAGATTGGATATTTTGGTGCTTCCGAAAAAAGGCAGATGCAACAAGGCGGAATATGAAGAAGAAACAGCGGAAGATTTCATTCGTTTTAAAAGAAAACATTCAGCGGTGGAATCTGCCATAAACGGACTGGAAAATCATGGTCTTGACAGATGCCCGGATCATGGCATTCAAGGGTTTAAGAGGTATGTGAGCCTGTCGGTTTTGGCAAGAAATCTCCAGATCATCGGGCATCACATACAACAAAAGGGATTAAAAAAGCTGCAAGGGTCTGAACAGCGCAAAGCAGCTTAAAACAGGCCATTGCTTAAAAAAAACACGGCAAACACTACAGTTGCGTCCGGAAAAGGAGAAAGTTGCCGAAAACCGGCAGAGATGGAAGCATTTCTCCCGGTTTGTGATGACAGGAACAACAAAGATTTAAGGTTTTGTCAAACATCGACCCCCTGAAAATTTCAAAATCGGGGTTTCCGGTCAGGCACGAATTAGGCCCAAAATAAGTGTGAAATAAGTAATAAAAATGAGAAAAAAGTCTCGAAACGCCTATCAATAAAGAGTATAATGAGTTTGGCAAAACGAACTATACCAAATTGAAAGGGCGTTTCGAGTGAATAAGAATATCATCAAAAAATTGGCAAAACGCAAGAAAAAAATAAGCAAAAAACTGAACAAAAGAGATTGGACTGAGCAGCCAACTCCCATGCTAAAGGCATCCAATATCCAGTATGAGATCGACGGTCGCCTTCAGGGAATATCACATGGAGGCATTGGCCTGATCCATATGTTGGCCAAAAAGACCGGCCTTTTGAAAGAAATCGATAAAGAACTTGAGCTGCTCAAGCGCCATTTGCCATATCATGAATCTGATCATGTCGCCAATATGGCATACAATATTCTTGCAGGCGGAACCTGTCTTCAGGACATTGAATTGCAAAGAAACAATGATGCCTGGCTTAATGCTCTGGACGCAAAAATGATCCCTGATCCGACAACGGCAGGGGATTTTTTGCGCCGGTTTTCCCAGGAAAATATCATTACCCTGATGGATGTGAAAAATACCATACGGAAAAAAATATGGGAAAAGCAGCCTCAAAATTTCAAAGAATCAGCCATCATCAATATTGACGGAACTATCAGTGAGACAAGCGGCAAGTGCAAACAGGGTATGGACATCTCCTACAATGGTAAGTGGGGGTATGCCCCGCTGGTTGTTTCTCTGGAGAGAACAAGGGAACCTCTTTATGTCATCAACCGCTCGGGCAATGCCCCGTCCCACCTTGACTCTGCCCGGTGGGTGGATAAGGCTCTTGATCTGACGGAAGGCACTTTTAAAAAATTATACGTTCGGGGAGATACGGATTTCAGCCTTACCACGCACTTTGACAAATGGGATCAACGTTGTTCCTTTATTTTTGGCATGGATGCCAGATCAAATCTAACAAAACGTGCAAATGCTCTTCCTGAAACCGACTGGGTCAGGCTTGAAAAACTGTCTGCGAAAATTAAAACTCAGCCCCGGAAACGTCCTGAGAATATCAAACTTCAAGTGGTGAAAAAGCGCAAATTCAAACGCATAGAGACTGCGTATGAACATATAGCCGAGTTTGAATACAAACCGGGAAAATGTCAAAAACCATACAGAATGATCGTTTTGCGTAAAACAATAAACGAGTTCAAGGGAGAATTACTACTGTTCGATGATATCCGCTACTTTTTTTATATTACCAATGATTGGAAAAAACCGGCCAAACAACTGGTAGCCTTTTACCGGAAACGGGCTGACCACGAAAATGATATTGAACAGTTGAAACATGGCGTACGTGCTATGGATAATCCTTCAGACTCTTTGAATGCCAACTGGGCCTATATGGTTATTACCTCCATGGCATGGGATCTGAAAGCCTGGTATGGGCTGCTGATGCCATATCGTGCATTAGGGCTTTCCATCATCCGCATGGAATTCAAGCGTTTTATCCAGACATTTATAAACATCCCCTGTTTAATTTTGAAATCTGGCAGGGCTATAAAATATCGAATTATTGGCTATAACAACCGGCTCCAAAGCATGTTCAAATATTTTGATTTTATAAGGACCGTCCGGGTTACATGATGCCATTGCTCTCCGGATAGTTATTGCAAACGGGTTGCAATGGCGAGTCCAAACCCTGCAGTCTCAAAAAAGGAATGACAAAAACATGAAACACAAGACAACTGGCAATACTCAAAAAAACTGGGGACTCGTGTTTCTACTGGATGGCAAGTTGGTGGCCAAAATAATACCTCAAACGGCGGGTTGCTCATGAGTATATCTTTTTTGAAAACGCGCTTGTTTTGGGATTAGGCTATGCTTTAAAATCAATTTCTTCAGAAAGGATTATTCTTATATTTAATACAGAATATGGAGATGTATCTGAATTACCTTTTGATCTTCGATTTAAACGTGTTCTAACCTATCAGATGGGTCAAGATGATGAGCCTGGCCCTATTCGAAGTATTCTAAGAAAAGCTCTTAAAAATGCATTACAAAATGTTTTTAAACATCTTGAGGAAACTTTTGAGGATAAAGGGAAAATTGAATATCTAACTCGGCTCAACACTGTTTTGACTAAAATAATTCTATATGGAGAGGAGTCGAGGCAGCGAGATGTCAACCCATGGGCTCAAGAGGTTGTAAATTCTTATGAGTCAGGTGCAGGCGAGATCCGGGAATTAGGTGCTGAAGAATTTGCCCTTAATATTGGAATTGTCGA
>NZ_OY762228.1 GCF_963665355.1 uncultured Desulfobacter sp. | reverse complement strand
TACAAGGTAGATCCCGGATTTGAAAATCCAAGTGCCCATGTCAAGTTCTGGGAGCATGCACAGTCCCTGTTCGGCGCCCAGCCCGCGAAGAATATCGGGCTTTCCGGGAACGGGCTTTCCGGAAAAATGCATCTGGCCGAAGCGCTTCACGCGTTTGAGGCCACTCTGATACCGGTGGTGCCATACAATGATGACGGCAGTTACAACCCCTATCCGACCTTTACCATTGAGGCCATTGACAAACAGACCGGCCGGATGCTTGCGCAGACCCGTACCGTGGCCCCGACATCAACGGAGATGGGCTGCCGCAACTGCCATGGCGGCCAATGGCGGGTCAACGGCAAGGCCGGGTTCACCGATGAAACCTCGGCCAATATCCTGGCCATCCATGACAAGCGGTCCGGGACCAACCTGCTGGAGATGGCCCAAAACGGCAAGCCCCGGTTATGCCAGTCCTGTCATTCCGATCCGGTGCTGGGAACCAAGGGAGAACCAGGGCTGCTGAATTTTCCGGCGGCCATGCATGGCTGGCATGCCAATTATCTGACCGGGCGCGGCACTGAGGCCTGTTTCAAATGTCATCCATCCCGGCCGGACGGGCCCACCCAGTGTTTGAGAAGCGTTCATGCCGAAAAGCTGGACTGCACCTCATGCCACGGTTTTCTGGAAGATCACGCCCTAAGTCTTTTGAAAAAAGAGGACCAGGACAAAAAACCCGGTGCACGGCGACTGATGATCCATCTTAAGCCGCGCACTGTGGCATCCGTGGCCCATATCAATCCACGGACCCCATGGATCAATGAACCGGACTGTCTCAATTGCCATGCCAACTTTGCCCGGGCAGATGCAAAGACCGCAAACGGGTTTAATCAATGGACGTCGGGACCTTCTGCACTTTACAGGATGCGGCACGATAATACCGGCCGGATGATGTGTGAGGCCTGCCATGGTGCCACCCATGCCGTTTATCCGGCAAACAACAAGCTTGGCAGAGATCTGGACAACATCCAGCCGCTGCAGTATCAGCGGAGCCGGAATCCCATTGGATCCAAACGCTGTTCTGTCTGTCATACCAGGCCGGTAAACAAAATGCCGGCCCATCATCCCATGCCGCCAACCGCCCGAATGGAAAATTTATAACAGCCAAAGGAGATACAAAATGAAGCTGAATACCAAGATACTTTTCATAAGTCTGACAGGACTTGGCGTTATGTTGCTTGTCAGTCTGCTGGCAACATCCATATACTTTAACAGGATTAAAGGAGAGCAGATTGAAAAAAGTGCAAAAGCGGCTCAAAGACAATTTGAAATGGCCATGGAAGCCAAAAAAAAGGTGTGGTTAACCAATGCGCTTCAGGTGGCAGCCAATGCGTATGTTAAAAAAGCAATTCAGGAAAATGACCGGCAACTGGCTGACAACGTCCTGAAACGCCTGGGCAAAACATTTAAGGAAAATACCGGATTTAAAAATGTTCAGGTTCACCTGATTGACAGCAATCTACACTCTTTTTATAAGTCATGGGCACCGGATTCCTATGGAGAGTCTCTTGGATATTCCAAAGGCTATGCCCTGGTGAAAAATACCCTGAAACCGGATGCGGCCATGGAGGTTTCCGGCAAAGGTCTTCGCCTTAAGGGGCTGTTCCCCATCCTGGACGGGGACAGATTTCTGGGTATTGCTAATTTTGAGGGGGGATTGAACTCTCTCAAGCGCACATTGAAACCCCATGATATAGATTTTATCTGTTTTATGGATGCAGATGACTTAAGCGTTGCCCAAAGCATGAAGGGCAAGGCCCAGGTCGCCCGGTTTGTTTTAAACCAGAAGGATGTGGATGAAGAGTACTGGGCCTATTTTCAAAAACCCGGAATTATCAATAAGATACTGGATGCGCCCTTTTTTCCTGGACAAGGAGTATCTGAGCATTAAAGGGCAGTTTAAGGGATTTGGGGGCGCCATGTCCGGGCTGTATGTACTCGGTGTAAAAGACAAATTCGCTCTGGCCAATGTCCACGCCCTGAAAAAATTAATTGTGACCATGTTCAGCCTGCTCTTCGGCATTTTTTTATGTTTCATTTTCGGACTGGTGTTTTTCATGAACAGAAGTGTTGTGGCACCCATTAAATCCATTGCATACAATATGAAGGGTATCGCCGAGGGAGAAGGAGATCTGACCAAACGCCTGACAGTTGCATCCCGGGATGAAATCGGCCAGCTCAGCCATGAATTTAATATTTTTATCGAAAAGCTGGATAACCTGATCTGGAATGTGAATGATCGGAATCAGAACCTGGGCCTTGTATCCAATGAACTGTCCGGCGTTGCGGCGTTGATGTCTGCCACAGCAGGAAGCGTCTCTTCCCAGGCCAATACGGTTTCCGGTGCGGCAGAACAGATGAGTGAAAATATGAATACCGTGGCGGCTGCCATGGAAGAAGTTACGGTAAATGCCAACCATGTGGCAGCCGCAGCCGAGGAGATGACGGTCTCCATCAGTGAAATATCTGGCAATACGACCAAAACCAGACAAATCACCCACCAGGCTGTCGAAGATGCAGGAAGTGCTTCAGAAAAAATCGGAGATCTTCGCACCTCTGCCAAGGACATCGGCAATGTCCTGAATACCATTCAGGAAATTAGTGAACAGACCAATCTTCTAGCCTTGAATGCCACCATTGAAGCGGCCAGAGCCGGAGATGCCGGCAAGGGGTTTGCCGTGGTGGCAGAGGAGATCAAACAGCTGGCCGGCCAGACCTCCAAGGCCACTGTGGATATCAGAGAGAAGGTTGAAAATATTCAGGGTGTCAGCAGCCAGGCAGTGGACGAAATCGGCCGGGTTGCTGCCACCATTTCTGAAGTGGACGAAAAGGTAACCTCTGTTGCCGCATCCATTGAAGAACAGGCAAAAACCACGGAAGAAATCTCCTCCAACATCCAGCAGGTATCAGCAGGGATCGCCGATATTCAGGAAACCATTCTCCATGCATCCGAGATTTCAGACCAGATCGCCCAGGAAATACATACGGTAAAAAATGCTTCCACTGAGATGCGTGAATACAGCCATGAGGTTGAAAAGGACGCAGAGAGTCAGAATCACATGGCCGACGATGTCATTCAGATGATGAGCCAGTTCCAGATGGGCGATGAGAGCTTTCATGCCGCCCCGGTTAAACGGGCCCACAGCCTGTGGAAAAAGAAATTGTCAAACATGTTGTCCGGCAAGCAGGAAGACATCCGAATGGATCAGCTGACCGATCATCGGCACTGTGATTTTGGCCGGTGGTACTTTGGGCCTGGAGTGGAAAAATATGGGACAAACAAAAATTATAAGAAAATTGGGGAAATACATGAACAGGTCCATGAGATCGGAGGAAAGGTGGCAAGGCTTTTCAATGAGGGCAAAAGAGACGAGGCCCACAATCTATTCAAAACGTACAGCCAGGTTTCCCATGAGTTGTTTGAATTGCTGGATGGACTGGAAACACGCGCATCATAAAGATATTTTACTGCTGTTTGGAAAATGAAGTTTGGAAATTAAGACCAATGGTCATGAAGCGAATGGCTGTAAAACTGATTGTAGATGATGGTCAGCAATAAGGCAAAAACAACCGAAGATAAACCAATGGCAACACTGTAATAAACGGATGCGGTCAAAGATAATCGGATTAGCAATGTGGCCAGCGCATAACCTGAATTTCTGAACACCGCATGGAATTGAGGTAAAAAAATCTGTGCCAGAAAAACCATGAGGATGTCGGAAAAAATCAATACCGTATAAAAAGACTGGAAGAAGTTAAACCCGGTCATACCCTGGATTTTGAGCCAGAGGTCATATATCCCCATGGCGAAAAAAACCCAGAGCATGCAAAATGCCACTGTTTTTTTTGCCAGGATAAACTGGTTCAGATATGAACCGGGGGGCATTGTTTTATCCAGCCGGGTCAGCATCATTCGGTAGCAACCCAGAAGGCCGAAAATGGCCAGCGAACCGAAACCATATGCGAAAATATGGTACACTACGTCGGCATGATGGGCCAGTGACACGGGTTCCGGTAAATCAGAAAGCTGTTTAAACGCATTTCTTAAAAAGATCAGTGCCAGGATTTCAAATTGCTTGCCTAAGGCCTTGGACATGGAGTCCGGCAGGGTAAATATCATGGTAATAATTTCCAGGAACAGCACAAGAAGAAATGCAATATTAATAGCCATAAAATGGCTGTGGGATACATGCGCAGCCAGCATCCCGGGAAGCATGCCATGCCGGTTGAATTCAATCAGAACAAGACTGGCCAGAAAAATTATAACAAGGAGATAGGACACAGTTTTATGCGTGGTTTCGCTGTGCCAGAAAGCCTCTATTGTATCTAAAGCATGCGTACAAGCCGTGATCAGAGTTTTCATGGATACTCGGTTTTAATAATTGGCACCAAAAAAATGTATGGTACTGGCAGGCCATCATCTGCCAGAATTTTTATTGTTTTTTTAAATATCATAACATATCACAATTTTAACGCATTTTATAAAGAAGAAGCAACGGGAGATGATGATGACAAAAAAAGAAAAATTTCAGATACCCGGATATCTCTTATTTGTAATGATCATGGAAATGACATTTCAGAAAAATTGCAAAGATGATACGTTATTCAATACAATATAGGTAAATTATAATTTCAAATTGCTTGTTGTTCAAAAATGCTCTTCGAAAAGTTTCTCCGAATCTGTACTGTAATTCAGTGAGTACAAGCTCTATCTATCTTTTAGCCACAATATTGTATCCGTAATGCATCTCAGGCGGGATCAGGCGTAATAAATAAAGCCAGGTAACATTCTTTCACAAGTTTTCGGGTGAAGGAGGAGGCATCAAAGATGATAGACAAGACAATAAACTCAAAAATAGTGCTTATCGTGGATGACACCCCGGATAATTTGACAATACTTGGTGAACTGCTGATGCCCGATTATCAGGTCCGTGTTGCCAACTCAGGTCCGAAAGCGCTTGTCGCAGCCGCGACCACCCCACTTCCGGACCTTATCCTGCTTGACATCATGATGCCGGGAATGGACGGATATGAGGTAATTCGGCATCTGAAAAGCAATCCTGACACAAGTGACATTCCCGTCATATTTATAACAGCCCTGGATACCTGCGAAGATGAGGCCAAGGGCCTTCAACTCGGTGCCAGTGACTATATATCCAAACCCATACGTGCCCCGATTTTACTTGCCCGGGTCAAGGGGCAGCTTGAAATCAAGGCGGCCCGGGACATACTGCGCAATCAGAACAGCTGGCTGGAAACCGAAATAAGACGGAGAATCAATCAGTACCAGAAAGTCCAGGATATCAGCATGCGTGCATTGGCCTGCCTGGCTGAGGCCCGGGATAACGAAACGGGAAATCATATTCTGCGAACACAAAATTATTTGCAGATTCTGGCCGAAGAACTGGCTGGCAATGACAAGTATACCGGTATTCTAACCGACCAGGTCATTGACGTCTATACAAAGGCAGCCCCGCTTCACGATATTGGGAAAGTGGGTATTCCGGATCATGTTCTGTATAAGCCGGCAAAACACACACAGCAGGAGTGGGAAATTATGAAAACCCATGCCCAGATCGGTGCGGACGCCATCTGGAGAGCCATCGGGAATGAGGAGGACAAGGAGGCTGTCAATTTCCTCTATGTGGCCATGGACATTGCCGGCAGCCACCATGAAAAATGGGACGGCAGTGGTTACCCCAGGGGATTGGATTCAACCCGGATTCCATTATCTGCAAGACTGATGGCGTTAGCGGATGTGTTCGACGCCCTGGTCAGCCACAGGGTATATAAACCGGCATACCCCATGGATGTGACTGTAAAAATTATAAATGATGGCAGCGGAACTCACTTTGACCCGGATATTGTTGCTGCTTTTAACCGGCGAGTGGAAGATTTTCAGGACATTGCCTCACTTTATATAGAACAACAGGACCCCGAAATGGCGTCAAGCAAGTAAAGGCCCCCTATTTATCATCTTATGAGGCTACCGATAACATGTTCAAATATATTTTAACGCTTACATTTTTGCTAATAATGCTGTTACTTGGGGCTGGCTATGGATTTTTCCAGTCAAAAGCAACCCAGATTGAAAACAGGACCTTTGCAGACCTTCAAGATGTCGTAAGAACCAAATCAGATGTTGTTGTCCACTGGATTAAGCAAAGGAAAGGGGATGCAAGAATCTGGGGCGACTCAAAAATTGTCGCGGATGAAATTGACGCATTTCTCAGGCAGCCCGATAATCCACAGTTAAAAAACATCATGCAGTCACAACTGGATGTGATGCTCCGCGCCCATGGCTATAAATCTGCCATGATTGTATCTTTTGACAAAAAAATTGTGCTGGGGACCGATATCCAGTCCGGCATGGGCTATCCCGTATCAGAAGCATTTGAAAAGGCCATGGCATCCGGAAAAATTCAACACACGGATTTTTATATTCACCCCTCCCAGGATGTGTATATGGACTGGGTTGTCCCTCTTATCCCTACCGCCTCTGAAAACAAAAAGCCCCTATCCGCACTGATATTACGAATAGATGAAAGTCAGGTCCTTCTTCCTTTCATAAAGTCTTCTCCGGGGCACTACAATAGCTTTGAAACTGTTTTACTGACATTTAATAAAGGAAATGCCATCTGTCTGACATTACCGTCCGATGCATCGTCTAACGTTATAAAAAGAGATCCATCCGATCCGAATTCACTCGCAGCCAAGCTTAAAAATGCCGTATCAGTATCCGGTACCGGAATAAGCATGGATTTTAAAAAAAAAGAGGTATTATTCGCTTACAGGGCGATTGCGGGTACGCCCTGGCTGATGATTGCCAAAATTGACAGAAAGGAAATTCTTTTACCAGTGCTCAGGATCGTATGGGGCTGGGGTTTTGCCGTGTTTGCGGGGATTACCATTATCTATTTTGCCCTGTTTCAAAATTTGTATCAGCAGAAAAAAATCCGGCAAATGGAAATTGACCAGGCCAAAAGAATTGCAGACCAGCGGTTTGAATCTTTGAGCAATAATATACCCGGCGGGTTTGTCTTTCGCTTTACTTTAACATCTAAGGGGGAAAGAGGATTTTCCTTCATCAGTCAGGGGGTGCAGAAACTGTTTAATTATTCACCTGAACAAATCATCACGGATCCTTCCCTTGTGCTCTCACGCTTGGAAAAGAACTCTGAGGCGCTTTTGCAAACGGTTCTGTCACACAGTGCTAAAAATCTGTCCACCGTCACTGAAGAATTCAGGTTTGATCTGGATAATGGCAGGATTCTGTGGATGCAGTTTAATGCCCACCCTGTCAGGGAACCGGATGGACTCATGGCCTGGGACGGTGCCGGAATCGACATCTCCGGGCATAAAAAAGCGGAATACAATCTGCGGCAGAGTGAGGCGCGGTTTCGCAGGCTTTTCAGCGAATCCAGGTCTCCGGTATTTTTGATGGAGGATGAACAGTTTATTGATGCCAACCCGGCAGCTCTGGAGCTTTTAGGGTATGAGTCCCTTGAAGAACTGCGCGGCATAAAACCGGAAGAGATATCACCCAAATATCAACCGGACAGAAAACTATCCAACGAAAAAGTAAAAGAGGTTTATGAAAAGGCCTTTTCCCGTGGAAGTCACCGGTTTGAGTGGGAGCATCTTAAAAAAGACGGTTCTCATTTCTTTGCCGAAGTGACGCTGACCCCAATTCGTTTTAAATACAGGACATTGATTCATGTTTCCTGGACAGATATCACGGAGCGAAAGCAGATGGAAAGCCGCTTAAAGGAGTTTGAAGCCATTGTCAATTCATCAGATGATGCCATCATCTCCAAAACCATATACGGTACGGTCCTTAGTTGGAACCAAGGCGCGGAAAAGGTCTTCGGGTATAAGGCGGATGACATCATCGGGCGGTCCATCAAACAGCTCTTTCCCCACGATCTATGGGAGCAGGAGCAGGAAATTTTTGAAAAAATAAAACAGGGAATCAACATTGAACACTTTGAAACCCGCCGGCTGCGCAAAGATGGCGCCATTATTGATGTATCTGTTACCATTTCCCCAATATATGATAAAGACGGGACTGTCTGGGCAGCTTCAAAAATTGCCAGGGATATTACAGAAAAAAAGCAGATTGCCGCATCTCTGGAAGAACAGCGGCTGCAGCTTAAAACCCTTGTGGAAGCCATTCCGGATCTTGTCTGGCTTAAAGACATTGACGGTGTGTTTCTTTTCTGCAATCGGCGCTTTGAAGCGCTGTTTGGGGCAAAAGCCGGGGATATTGTGGGGAAGACCGATTATGATTTTCTTGACAAAAAACTTGCGGATGCGTTTCGACAAAGAGACATGGAGGCGATGCAGGCAGGGCAGGCCACCATGAACGAAGAGTGGGTCACCTTTGCCAATGACGGGCACCAGGAACTGCTTGAAACCATCAAAACCCCCTTGAAAAATGAGAAGAATGATACCATCGGTGTTTTAGGAATTGCCCACGACATTACGGCCAGAACCCGGAATGAAGAGTACTTGCGTAAATTTTCCCTGGCTGTGGAGCAAAGCGCCAATGCCGTTGTGATCACTGGCCGGGACAGCACGATCGAATACGTTAATCAGCGGTTCACTGAGATGACCGGCTATTCCAGAGATGAAGTGATTGGAAAAAACCCGCGCATCCTCAATTCAGGGGAAACGCCCAAGGAAACCTATGTCCAGTTGTGGGCGGCCCTGGTGAAAGGAGAATCATGGAGCGGCGAGTTTACCAACGTACGTAAAAATGGTCAAAAATACTTTGAATTCGCAGTCATTACCCCCCTGCGTGACAAGGATGGTACGGTAACCCATTTTGTGGCGGTTAAACAGGACGTCACCGAGAAGAAACAGATCGAACAGGAGCTGAGCAACCATCGCCAGCGTCTTGAAGAGCTGGTAAATTCAAGAACAATGGAGCTTGAGGCTGCCAAATTGCAGGCTGAATCCGCCAACCAGGCAAAGAGTACGTTTCTTGCCAACATGAGCCATGAAATCAGGACCCCGATGAATGCCATCATCGGTTTTGCCCATCTGATAGGCAGGCATATCAAGGATGAGGATGCCCAGGAAATGATTTTTA
This sequence comes from uncultured Desulfobacter sp., assembly GCF_963665355.1. GTDB lineage: Bacteria > Desulfobacterota > Desulfobacteria > Desulfobacterales > Desulfobacteraceae > Desulfobacter. The sequence goes on along the minus strand of NZ_OY762228.1, from coordinate 30,758 downwards.
AGATCATCCGCTCCGGTAAACATCTGCTGGGTATTATTAATGATATACTTGATCTGTCAAAAATTGAACAGGAGGCTTTGATATTGGAAAAGACTGCTTTTTTAACGTCCGCCATTATCGACAATGTCTGCAGCATGATACAGGACCGGATTTCCCATAAAGGACTTCAGTTGGTCGTCAACACTGATCCAGAGCTGGATGCGATGCCCGTGGTCGGAGATCCTTTGCGCCTTCGGCAGATACTGGTCAACTATCTTGGCAATGCCGTAAAGTTTACCGAGCAGGGCCGGATAACTTTAAATGTGATGGTCTCCCAACAGCGCGGCCATGACGTACTGTTGCGCTTTGAGGTTCAGGATACCGGTATCGGTATCAGTGAGGAACAAAAAAATACGGTGTTTGACTCATTTGTACAGGCAGATGCCCTGATCACCCGAAAATATGGTGGTACCGGGCTGGGACTGGCCATTTCACGGCAATTGGCGAGATTGATGGGCGGAGATGCCGGCGTTGAAAGTGAACTTGGAAAGGGCAGCACGTTCTGGTTTACCGCTGTATTGGAAATCGGTGATCCCAAAGACCTTAAGGCAGATATTGGTGAATCCCTGGCACAATTACGCAAAAATGCCCGTATCCTTCTGGTGGAGGACAATGAGATCAACCAGGAGGTGGCCAAAGATATCCTGGAACAGCTTGGGTTGTCTGTGGATACGGCATTTAACGGACGTGTGGCCGTAAGAAAAGTGGATGCGAACCAGTACGATCTTATTCTGATGGACATGCAGATGCCGGTCATGGACGGCCTGGAAGCCTCCCGGAAAATCAGAGATATGAAGAACGGGGCACATGTTCCCATTGTGGCATTAACGGCCAATGCATTTGAGGAGGACCGCAGACGCTGTCTGAAAGCCGGTATGAATGGCTTTGTGGCAAAGCCCTTTGAGCCGGAGCAGTTGCATGCGGTTCTGTCCCGCTGGATCCCCGACAGTGATGGAATGCAGGATCATATTTACGGGGTTGATACGCTTGAACAATCAGGCGCGGAAGAGAAAAAGGGGGACCGCAGCCATATTGATCCCACAACCGGATTGAAATATGTCAAAAAAACAGAAACCTATCAAAAAATGCTGGACAAATTCCTTGAGCAGCAGGCGGATCTCCCGGCGCGAATTAATAGGGCACACCAGGGAAAGGACATGGATTCGGTGCGGCTTATGGTTCATTCTCTGAAAGGGACAGCAGGAACGCTTGGCATGCATGATTTACAGGCCAAGGCAGCATCCTGTGAAATCCTTCTGCGCAAGGGCGCGGAAGAAAGGAAACTCAAGGAGGGCCTTGTTGCTTTAACCGGGGAATTAACAGCAGTTTGCGAGGAGATCCGGAGAACGAACCATCGCCCAGATGTTAACCGCCCCGCCACGGAACCCGATGCCGTGGATCTTACCGAGCTCAAATCAATGGTGGGTCAACTGGTTGACTTCTTAAATCAAAACGATATGATGGCCTATAAGGTATGGGAAAAAGCATACCCTGCTATGATGACCATCATCAACAGGGAAGATGCAGCACTGTTAAAGCATCAGATTGAAAATTTTGATTTCTCCGATGCCGTGTTAACGCTGAATGACATTATATCGCGTCATCCGGAACAGCTCATGAATGCTTAAAAAATAACTGCGTGATGGTGCGCACAACCTCCTTCACCCTTTTGACCCAGTGCTGATATGATAAAATCAATTAAAAACCGGTGACATCATGACCTCCTTTCAAAAGAAACCATTGGATTTCCCTTTTTTTTGGGAAAGGCGTCCGGTGCACAGTTAATATATCGGGCATCACGTTTGGCCTGATCCTGGTTTTCCTGTGGGCAGCCCCCCCTTTGACAGCTGAAAATTATCTGTTCGTGGGCAGTAATTTCCCCGTTCTCTCAGAAAAACTGCCGGACAATACCCTTGGCGGCGTCAGCATTGACATTGCCCGTATCATCTGCAGTCGCCTTGGCCATACCCCGACGTTTGAGCTGTATCCCTGGGCCCGTGCCCAGGCACTGGTAAAAGTCGGTAAAGCCGACGTACTCCTTGTTCCTTTTAAAACCCTGGAAAGAGAAAAGTGGATGGATTACTCGGAAATTCCATTTTTTCAGGATGAATCCTTCTTTTTTATCAGGCATGGCAGTGACATCACCTGGGATGGCACTCTTGCCTCCATTGGTAATCTGCATATTGGGAAAGTCCGTGGATGGAGTCTGGGCAAAAAGTTTGAGGAAAAAATATCTGACATGACCATTGATTATGCCCCAAACATTGATCTTTGTTTTTTTAAGCTGATTGCGGGCCGGGTTGATCTTGTTCCCACCCAGAAAAGGGAAGCTTATAAGGCCTTTCAGCGTCTTGGCCTTCAAAGGGAAGAGTATCCCGTGGAGATCCTTCCGGCGCTTTCAGTTAACTATTGTTACTATGGATTCTCCCAAAAGAGACAAGCGGAACTCAAACCGTTCAAATCTGCATTTGATAAGGCGCTTAAACAGATGAAAGCAACCGGCGAAATAGACCAGATTATAAAGACATATATCCAGTCCAATTGAAGCGGTGAAAGGGGGGGCAAGAACCTATGGCAGATCAAACCAGACAATCCTCTGCCTTAAAAGGCACGACCAGACAACGGCCTCTTTCAGGCACCCTGATGCTGCTCTTGACGGTGATCATTGTTACGCTGGTCATTGCCGGTATCCTGTATTTTGCCATATCAAAACATGAATACCGGCAACTGGAGGAAAAAGCCGATGACTTTATCTCCTCCATTGATGATGTTCTTGAAATTCCGCTATGGAATATGGATCATGGAAATATAAAAAAAATTGCCCAGTCCTATGCCAATGATGAGTTGTTTGAATTTCTTGCCATCCGGGATAACCTGGACACGTTGTTTTTCGAGCATTCCCGGAACCGCGGCGCACCTGTTATCCGAAAATCAGATGACATATTTCATGACGGCCGGCTGATTGATGTCAATCCTGCCATGGCGCAAATGCTTGGCTATAAATCCCTGCAAGCGCTGACACAGTCCATCTCAAATATCGGAGAGCAGCTCTATGTGAATTCTGAACGCAGAGAGGAATTCCTTCAGCAAATACAAACACAGAAAGCCGTGACCAATTTTGATGCCGAACTTCGAACTGCGGACGGGAAAACCACCTGGCTGGCATTGTACTCCAGGCCTGTCTGGGATAATAGCGGCAAGCTTGTGCACATTGAAGGCATGGCCCTGGATATCTCCCAGCAGAAAAAAGCCGAGGAGGAGCGAAAAAAACTGGAAGCGCAACTGATTCAGTCTTAGAAATTTGAGTCCGTTGACAGGGCGTGTCGCTTACAGGCAATGAAACCATTCTCTTTGTAGAGGATGAGACCCCACTGCGTCATCTGGGCCGTGAAACCCTTGAACAGATGGGGTACACGGTACTGGCCACGGATTCGCCCAGTGAGGCCCTGCGCACTGCAGCAGCCCATCCAGGGGAAATCCAGCTGCTTATGACAGATGTCATTATGCCTGAAATGAACGGCCAGGAGCTTGCCTCCAGGCTGGTTAAAGAATATCCCGGCATCCGGTGCCTCTTTGTGTCAGGGTATACAACAGATGTATTTTTCTCCTGAGAGCCTACTGGAGCAGGGCGTTCATTTTCTTCAAAAGCCGTTTACAAAAACTGATCTGGAAAAGGTGCTTCGAAAAATTTTGTTCTGATCCTTCTATTTTTTTTAGAAGGATTTAGAGCATATCCAGGCAGAAACTTTGTTGCAATACTGACGTCACCCTCATGATCTGCCTGGACATGATAATCAAGCGTATCACCGGATTAAACAGCGGACTATACGCGAAACATATTAATGACTCCTTTTATTTTATGGGAAATTTCCATTACCGTTTTGGCACTGCTGTCAATGACCCCGGTTTCCGTATCCATTTCTGAAGCAACTGTGTTCAGTTCGGATATATTTTCGGTTATCTGCCTTGAGTTTTCTGTATATTCCAAAATGTCTTCCCTGACTGTCTCTGCGCTGGTTTTGGTCTCTTTAATAATTGAGGATATGGCGTTGGTTGCTTCCATCTGTTTTTCGACCACAGTTTCAATATTTTTTACGTTTTCGTTTACATCCTTGATCACCCGTTCAATATCCTTGATCTGCAATATGGTGGAATCATTGGACTGCTTGATGCCGTCCACACTCGCTTGTATTTCAAGCGTGGCGGAAGCTGTCTGGCCGGCAAGGTCTTTAATCTCATTGGCAACAACGGCAAACCCTTTTCCGGCCTCTCCCGCCCGAGCCGCTTCAATGGTTGCATTAAGGGCCAAAAGGTTTGTCTGATCTGAAATATCATTAATTGTATCTGTAATTTTTATAATTTGGCTCACTGCATTTTCCAGTTCTTTTACCATTTGTGATGTTTTCATTGATTTCTCAACGGCATCGTTACTGATGGTGCTGGTTGTTCTGGTATTCTGTCCGATCTCAGAAATCGTGTTGATCAGTAAATCCACAGAATCGCTCATGGTCTCCATTTCGTTCACCGTCTGATCAACAGCTGTTGCGGCTGAACTTACATTGGACTTCATTTTCTGTGTTGCGCTGTCAATTCCATGGGAAACTGTTCTAGATTTTTCCGACATAGAGGTTGAAATGGCACTAAGACTGGTGGACGAATCGTCCAATGTCACCACATCGTTGTGAAGGTCGCTCATAAGACTTTGAATCGTTTCCAAAAATTCATTAATTATGGCGCCCAGCTCTGATATTTCGTTTTTCTTTCGGGTCTCAATTCGCTGGGTAAGATCTCCTTGTTCCACCTGTTTGAATACACCGGAGATGTGTTTGATGGGTCTGCCAACAAGCAGTGTGATGAAAAAGTATGAAAAACCGCACCCCAATGCCATGGCACCGATGCCCATGAAGACAAAAAACAGGGTCAGCTTGTTCACCGAAGCCACCATGTGGCTCAAATTTTGGGGTACAACAATGACGCCCTCGGCTTTCCCGCTGAAATCATTGAGCGGACTGACCAGAAAGAGCCAATGTTTTCCATCAATGGTAATATCCTTATAAACAAAATCATTCTTTGAAACCACCTGATCAAAGACCTGTGTTAACTGGTCAACAGGAATGGTTACCCCGCCGGTTGATGCCTGCATTTTATATCCATCATTATTTTTGGCAAAAATGAATGCATCAAACTGATATTTTGCTTTAAGGGATTCAAGAAGCGTATTATTCAACCCCACACCAAATTCTACTGAGCCAAGATGCCGGCCCTGGTAAAACATGGGGGCCAGTCCCCGGATGCCAAATCCATAAGGGCCTTTATCAAGACCGACCACAGGTTTTTGTGTCCTGTTTACTTCGACAATGGTGGGCCTTGCCCGGGACAGGTCATCGCCGAATTTGGATGGCTTATGGACCCTGTAAAAGGAGGTGGCCGGTGGCAGATGGAACTGAAATTTATCGACATTTACCTGTTTCTTAATAGATTCGTATAACGGCAGGCAAAAATTTTCAATTCCCACCCGATCCTTTTCCGCCATCATTTTCTGTATTTCCGGCAGGTGGGCGATGAGTTCGGAAAGCGCATACGCCCGGTTAGAAGAGGTTTCCAACAGCTCGATGACCTGAAACAGTTTAAGCCTCAAGTCTGTTTGCGCAGAATCATTTAAAGTCGTCATCCTGTCATGGTACCCAACCCAGAGCACAGGGACGATAATCAATAATAAGATCGTAGTGCTGAATAACATGAGCTTTGATTTAATCGATTTCATACTCCCTCTCTTATAAAATACAAAATAAAAGCGATCGCCCTTCGTTCGGAGACAGCACTACAGATAAGAATTATAATCAATAATTTAGTGGGGATTTCGGGCTATTTTTTAAAATAGTCAGCGCCTGTAAGGTTGTCAACAATACAGAACCGTTCTGACTGGTAAATTTTAAACAGGCGCTGAATCAGGTGGGTTTAGGCCGCGACCCGGTTTCTGGACCTGCCGGAAACCGGATGGTCAGCATTGTGCCTGTCTCATCGTCAGAGGTCATCTCTATTTCTCCGTTATGGATCTGTGTAAATAGTTTGGCAGAATATGTACCTAAACCGGTACCTCCTGATTTGCCAAAGGTGGCATATTTATCAAAAAAGTGGGGGAATATCTGATCCGGAACTTTTCCCTTATTATGTATCCGGACCTGAATGTGACCTTGGGTCCGGCTTAAAAAAACGGATACGTTGCCATCTTCGGGACTGGCCTCTATCGCATTTTTTAATAAATTCTGAAACAGGGTGACGCACAGGATCTCTTCGCCGGGGGCTATAAAAGCCTCTTGCCCGTAATCGGCCCCCTCTTTGATGTCAAAACGGATAGAAATTTCCATTTGAGATGAAAAGCCCTCAAGCTCATCAATCACACGTTGAACCAGTTCTTTAAAATTTATATCAATGGGAGCAAACTGATACTGTTCCATCTCCATCTTATACAGGTTCAAGGACATGTTGATCATTTCAATCATCCTGAATCCGGCAACTTTGATATTGTCCAGATATTTTTCCTGGAGAGCTGTCAACCCTTTTTCCCTGCGGATCAGGGCAGGAATATTGATAATGCCGGTCAAAGGCCCTTTAAGATCATGCCGGGTGATATGCTCCACCTCTTCTTTTAATTTTTCCAGTTTTTTTCGCTCATTTACGTCAATAATAAAACTGTCCACCCATTTTACGTCTGCAATGTTTCTGTCCTCTCTGATGCAGGCGTTAATGGAGACCCAGATGTCACTTCCGTCTTTTTTTCTGGCTTTGCATTCAAAATTTTCCGTTACCCGGTTCTGTTTTAAAATATTCTGAAAATGGCGATATTCGGCCGGGTCGGCAAACAGGTTCTCCCCCTTGCGGCCTATCCCATCCATGAGTGCCTCCTGGGAATCATACCCAAGAATTTGCGCACAGGCAGGATTCAGTGACAAGGCCTCTCCCCTGGTTGTCTGACTGGCAATGCACACCGGGGCCTCCTGGAGAATATGTCTGAATTTTTCTTCTGCCTCTGTCCTGAAGCGCATCTCCTTTTGAAGCAAAAGATTGGCCTCTTCAAGGTCCTTGGTTCTTTCCTGGATAACCAGTTCAAGTTTCTGTATGCCCAGCTTCCAGGAGGCAAAAAGGATGGTTTCCACCAGGGCAAACACCATCAGACCGTATAATATATTGATTAGAAGGCCTTTTTTAAGAGCGTGGAGCTCTGGTGAAATGTCATGCCAGGCCACAATGTGCCCAGCAGGTTTCCCTTTGGGCAGGGAAGCCTGCCGGTAATCCTTGAATGGAAAGGAGCTGATAGCAAGGGGCGGGTCTCTTTCTGACAAGATCAGGGGGTGGTTGTTGAAGATCACATCAATGACCTCAGGCATTTTTAAAAGAGGCAGATCTTCTGCCTTTGCCTCCTCAATCACTAAACTGTCGCCGATAAGGTCTTTTTCCAGGCGGGAGTTTAGATATTCCGGCCAGACATATTTTTCCAGATGGTCCCGGTTCAAAAGAGCTGCAATATGATAACCTGTTGCAGAACTAAGATAGTTAACAAGAGACGCCATGGAGGTGCCCGCTTCCAACGCGCCCACATGAACCTGTTTTCCTGTGTGAGGATCGGTGGCAAACACCGGAACCACACCACGGATCCCTGAATAGACCCGTCCGGTTTCAAAGCCTTTGGTGGGTGCCTGTGTTCTATTGCAGTCCACAACTGTATATCGAACTTCGTCCATTCGGTCCCCGAATTTATGCGGCGCATGGACCCGGAGGAAAGAAAGGGAGCCTGGCCCGAGATGAAAATGCAGCTGCCTGACATCGTAATTCTTCTGCATTTTGTCCCATCCGGGTTTCACGTGGGCAAAAAGCGCTGCCCGCATACGGGCCGCTTCCCTGCCGCCAGGGCCGCCGCCTTCTGCTTCCACTGCCAGCTTCCCTTTGAGAAAAGCTTCGGGGACATGAATGTCATTTGCAATGTAGGTGGCGATCTGCTGCATGTTGGTGGCACTGGACATCAACGATATTTGAAATCCGGAGCGCAACGCATCATTGCGTCTTCCAATTTCCTGGTCCAGCATCTGCCAGTTAGATTGGTAATTGATGAATATAAAAAACGAATCCGTGAGGACGATTACTGCGGTAACAACCCAGAACGCCTGCCACGGGCGGGAAATCGTTGTCATAAGTTACGATACTTTTATAATTATTGATTTATGTAGCTTACCATATATCTTTAAATGTAAAATTTCAATTATTACGATTTATTGAAATTATTTTTCGGGGAACAAATTGTCTTCAAACAGTTTTATAAATTTATGTTCCGGCATGGGGCGGCCAAAAAAATAGCCCTGAACAATGTCACACTTTAATTTTCCCAAAAGCGTTGCCTGGCCATCCTCTTCAACTCCCTCAGCAATAACCTTGAGGCCTAAATTATGCGCCATGTCAATGATCGTTTTAACCATTATGGCATCGTTGGGGCTGATCAAAATCTGTCGGATAAACGAGATATCTATTTTAACATAGTCAATGGGCAGCTTTTGAAGATAGGCCAGGGAAGAGTACCCGGTCCCAAAATCATCCAGAGCAATGGTAAAGCCCATCTGTTTGAGCCGTTCAAGATTCTGCGCCGCTTTTTCCGGGCTGGACATGACAGTTGTCTCTGTAATTTCAAGCTCTATGCTTTCCGGAAGAATTTTGTTCTTTTTAAGGATGTCTGAAACATTATCGGCCAGGCCGTCCTGGTCCAGCTGCAAGGCTGAAACATTTACCGCAATATGCACATTGCTGTGGCCTGCCTGGTGCAATATTCTGCTGGTTTTACAGGCCGTTTCAAGCACCCACTCGCCAATTGAAACGATCAGGCCGTTCTTTTCAGCCACCGGGATAAAGTCAGAAGGGGGAATAAATTGTCCTTTGTTTATTTCCCATCGGATCAGGGCTTCAGCCCCCACAATTTTTTTGTCTGAAAGGCTTATCTTGGGCTGGAAATATAGACGAAATTGGTTGTTGGCAATTGCTTTTCTCAGATTATTTCCCATTTCAAATAATTTGATGGAGGCCTGATTCATGAACTCGGAATAAAAGGAAAAAATGCGCCCACCCTTATTCTTGGCATCATAAAGTGCGGCTTCCGTATTTTTTAATAAATCCGTTGGATTGGTTCCATCCTCAGGAAACACAGCTGAACCGATACTTGCAGAAATGAAAAATTCTTTTTCTGTCACAAGGACCGGCCGGTTAAATTCGTCCAGCAGCCTTTGGCAGGCTTGTCCGATTTCATAAATATCGTTGGTGTTTTGCAAGATGATAATAAATTCATCCCCTCCCATCCGTGCCATGGGAGCCTCTTTTGAGGTCAATCTTGCCAGGGTATCACTGGCTCTTAAACAATTTTTTAACCTGTCTGAAACAACCTGCAGGCAGGTATCACCGGCGTTGTGTCCCAGGCTTTCATTAACCTGGTTAAAGTTGTCGAGATCGATGAGCACCACAGCAAATTTCTTTTTATATCGCCCTGCATATTCCACTGCAGCTTCAAGCGCTTTTAAAAAAAATTGCCGGTTGGGCAGCCGGGTAAGGGTGTCATGATGGGCAAAAAACCAGGCTTTTTCCTCTGCCTTTTTTCTGTCAATGCCCAATGCAATCTTATCTGCGATTGACGCAATGGCATCTATGTCCGCAGTCTCAAGCCGGCGCCTTGAAAACATCGCCACAACGCCTACCATCCGTTCTCCCACAATCAGGGGATTGCCACCAAATGCGATTATTTTCTCGTTTTTTACCCACTCTTGATCATCTATATCAGGATCGCCCACAATCTCATTAGAAAGAACGGGCCTTTTTTCTTTTACAATTTTTCCAATTTTTAGATGGTCCGGACAGACAATGCTGTGTTTCCCGTCAAGATGGGTAAACATCCCCTCGCTTGCGATCAGTTCAAGTTGATTGGTTTCTTCATTCAGCGTCCAGAGTCGGGTAAATGCGGTACCAAGATAATGGACCATGGCCCTGCAGCATTTGCCGGCCATGTCATTGAGATCAGTTCCCTGGACAAGAATTGATCCGATCTCTGCTGCCATCATGGCATGACGGGTGCGTTCCTGTATCCTTTTTTCAAGAAAAAGATTCTGGTCAATAATCTGATCCTGGTATTCTTTTAACTTCAGACAATTGCCGATTCGTGTGACAAGTTCCGCCTTTTCAATTGGTTTGTTAAGCAGATCTGCAGCACCCATGTTCAGTGCTTTAAGTTTTAGCTTTGAATCAATCATTCCAGTCAGCATCACCACGGGAATGGATTTTGTGTTTTCATTGGCTTTAAGCATTTTAAGCATTTCAAAACCACTCTTTCCAGGCATCAGAATATCGCAGATCACCAGGTCTATTTTGTTATCCTGGATTAAGGCCGTGCCGTCATCTACACCTTGGGCAAAGTGAAGCTTCCATTCCTTGGCGTAGTCTCGCAGAATTCGTTTTAAACTGTCCAGGCATTTGGCATCATCGTCAACGAACAGGATCTCTTTCATAAAAATGGGCTCCGTATCCAGAAAATATGTTAAAAACGCGTTTTAAGCTTAGGATGTCCACTTTACAAAGTTGGCGATTAATGGCATATTTTTTTAATCACTAATATAACATTTCGTGTGGACAATCAGTAACAAGGCTTTTAAAGGCGCCCAATTGAAAAAAGCAAAAACAGCATTTCTAAAACGATTTGGAGAGATTCGCGATTTGCCTTCGTTACCGTCAATTGTAACAAAAGTAAATGAAATGCTCAATGATCCAAACACAACCAATGACTCTTTATCCCGGGTGATTGAAAAAGACCAGGCAATTGTTTTCAAGATGCTTCAGCTTGTAAATTCCGCCTTTTTCGGACTAAGAGAGAAGATTTCAGCCACCAATGAAGCAGCTATCATTCTGGGGTTTGATGCCATTCGAAATATTGTTGTATCACTTTCCACCTTTAATGTATTAAATCATCTGTTTGAGCATAAAACCTGTGACCATTTCAAGGTGGACCGTTTCTGGCGGCACTCTATTGGCGTTGCCGTTTTAAGCCGGTATCTGGCGGATCAGGCCAGGGTTGGCGATCCTGAAAAGTGCTTTGTCTGCGGGCTGCTTCATGACATGGGAAAACTGATGCTGGCTTACTATTTCCCCGATGACTTTATCCGGGTGGTCGAAAAGGCCCGCAAGGAGAATCTGATTTACCTGGAAGCGGAAAAAAAAACTTTGCCTGTCTGCCATTCCGAAGTCGGCTATTTTATAATAAAAAAATGGGGGATACCGCCCCATTTGGCCAATACCATCTATTCTCATCATGCCATTCAACCTGGCGCGACTTTTTTTGATGAAAGCGTTATCGTAAATGTCGCAGATGGGATTATTAACAGCTATTATCCCGATTTTTTAAATAACAACACATCGCCCGGGAATCTTAAATACGCCTATTTTGATCCCCATGCCAGAAAACGGTTGAATGTCTGGATTGAGTCGGTTCCCAAATGGATGCCCCAGGTAGACCCGCTAATCAGGGATGCGTGGACATTTTTTCTTTAATACAATTATGGGTGGTTTTATCAGGTCATGGACAATGAATTAAAGCACGCAATTCTTTGCGTTGATGATGAAAAACAAATTCTGTCTGCTTTGAAACGATTGTTGCGAAGGGAACGCTTTGATCTGTTCACGGCAACCAGCGGGGAGGAAGGACTGGAGATCATGGCCTCCCAAAACATCCATCTGGTTATCTCTGATCACCGGATGCCGGAGATGTCAGGCATTTCATTTCTGGCCAAAGTCAGAGAGGCATTCCCTGATGCCATCAGAATTCTTTTGACTGGGTATACGGAAATCGACTCCATAAAGGCCTCCATCAATGAAGGTCATGTTTACAAGTTTCTTTTAAAACCATGGAATGATGACAATCTGAAGCAGGAAATCAGAAAGGCGCTTGAACGGTATGATCTTATACAGGCAAATCGTGCCCTGCACCTGATGGTTGCCCAGAAGAATGAAGAGCTGGAGCAGATTAATAAGGATCTTGAAACAATTATAAAGCAGCGGACAAGGGAGCTGGAACTCCAGAACCAGGCCCTTGAGCTGACACGGGTTCTTTTCAGAGGTCTTCCGGTTGCTGCAGTGGGCGTAAGCTATGACCAGACAATAATACTTATCAACCGGCAGGCTGAACGCCTGAAAATAAACGGCCGTACGTTAATGGTTGGGAACTTTCTGGCAGACTATTTTTCAAAAAATGAGATGAATAAGCTTTTGCCTGTGTTTGAATCTAAGGTTAATCAGGTGACCTTCAGTATAACCGCAGAAAATTTGCCATATAGTGTGAGCCTGTCTGCTTTGACCGGACGGTTTTCCGGAAAAGGCTTTATTCTGTGTTTTCAGGAACAGGCAGGCTGATGGTAAAAGTGGTTCCTTTGCCAGGTTCACTTTCAACGGCAATGCAGCCTTCATGCTGTTGAATGATATTATACGCAATGTTCATCCCTAAACCAGTGCCTTTGCCCACCTCCTTGGTGGTGAAAAAAGGATCAAATATTTTAGAGATGTTTTCCGGATCAATGCCGCTGCCAGTGTCTGAGATTGAAAGTTTTACATCGCTGTTTTCCTGCCATGTCCTAATTCTTATTTCACCTGTTTTTTCAATGGCCTGGGCTGCGTTTACCAGAATGTTTAAAAAAACCTGGTTGAGCTGCTGGGGAATGCCTTTAACCAATGGAACATCCTTCAGATCTTTATGTACCGTTGTTTTATATTTTAATTCATTTGCCGCCACATTCAGGGTGGCCTCGATACAGGCATTCACATCCACGAACTCAATATCCTTTTTGCCCGGGTGAGCAAAATCTTTTAAATCTATGACGATTTTTTTGATTCGGTCCAGCCCGTCGATGCAGTCTTTAATGAGTTCGTCCATATCCTTTTGAAGATAATCAAGGTCAATCTTTCGGACATACTCCTTAATGGTTTTTACCATGTCTGTCAGCGCTTCAGTTAGAGGGGTGCCTTCCAGGCGTTTAATCAGAGCCTGGTCCAGTACGATGAGCTTTCGAATATCGGACAGATACTCTTCCAGGGAATTCAGATTGCTGGTGACATATCCCACAGGGTTGTTAATTTCGTGGGCAATACCTGCGGCCAGTTGTCCTATGGATGCAAGCTTATCGGTCTGGGTTAGCTGAATCAAAAGGTCGGATTTCTCTTCCTCCATTTTTTTTCGTCGGGAAATATCCATAATTGAAGTGATAAAATAGCGTCCCAGGGGGCTGTCTTCCAGACTTACAGACGACATGGAACACCAGACCAGGCTTCCGTCTGATTTTTTAAATCGCATCTCCAGATCCCTGACCTGTCCGGTTTCCATTTTTTTTAAAAAAATATTTCTGTCTTTTTGATCATAATACAACTCTTGAATAGGGATCTGCTCAAGGCCTTCAAGGGAGCTATACCCCAACATATGAAGACCTTCGGGATTAACATTTAATATTTTTCCATCCACAGAAGTCAGAACAATACCAACGGGCAGATTATTGGTCAGCGCCTGGAAATTTTTTTCCAGACTGACGTGTGGGCTGCTCTTTGGGTCAGAAGGGGCATCATCACTTAAGTTTAGGAACGGGTCTGGCTTTTTTTTACCCATGTTTTCTCCAGTAATGTTATATGTCCTGAAATGCCTTTTGTGTGAATTTATTCCAGTCTAAAAAAAAAAACGGTGATATTCAATTTCTTTTTAATTGTGAATGGATTTACCTTAAGTTATTGAGAAAAAATCGAAAATGACTTAATCTGAATAAAAATCACAAAAATATCCGGCTGGTGATTCTAATACCAATTTCACGGGAGTCTGATGGCTGAAGCTTTTGATCATACAATCCTGATTGTCGATGATGAAAAAAATATTGGGAAAGCCCTGGAGCGCCTGATTAAAAGGATCGGTGTCAAATCTTTTTATGCTGCCTCCGGAGCCCAGGCCCTGGATTTTATTCAAAATTCCGAGTCTGCGATCTCAATGATACTTTCGGATCAGCGAATGCCTGGTATGGAAGGGACCGAGTTTCTTGAAAAAGCCAGGAGTATCACCCCGGATACGGTGCGATTTCTTATTACCGGTTATGCAGATATCAATGCTGTTGCCGGTGCGGTAAACCGGGGTGCGGTCCATAGATTTATTACAAAGCCCTGGAGCAATGACAATTTGCTGGAGATGATCAAGTCTGGGTTGCAGCATTACGAATTACTCGTGGAAAATCAGAATCTGTTTGCCCTGGCAAAAAAACAGAATGCGCGACTGTACAGTTTAAGCCAGGAGCTTAAGCGAAAAGCCGGCGACTATAAGCAAGTGATTATCCAGAAGGAGAAGCAGATAGTTCAGTTAAGCAAGCGTTTGGAAAAAGGCACTTGCGAGGCTGATTACATTAAACATATTGAAAAAATACTCGAAGAAAATCAGATGTTTGACACTCAGAAAATTGGTTTGTGCTACACGGCGGTGATGCAGGCCATTTTTTTAACCTTTAAGGATCTGGCTGCCCGTAACGGTTTTTTTATGCCGGCGGACAATGATCTTGGCCCGGAAGAATAATCATTTAATGCAATGGGTGGATATTATCGAAGGGGGAGACCAGGGAAATAAAATTATTGTGATTGATCCGGAAGGACTCCTGGATCAGAAAACCTCAATTTTATCAGAAAAGGGGTTTCATGTGGACACCTTTGCCTCTCCTTCTGAAGGGTTGTGCTGTCTGGCAGAGGCTGCGGGTTCCCCGTACTTTTTGATTATTGAGGGGTTTGTTGAAACAGGGGAAGAGCAGGAGCCACTGCTTTTAAAGGCCAAGGATCTCTCCCCTGACACACAGCGGCTACTGGTAGCCGCTCCTTCTGAACTGCCTTCCTTTGTATCTGCGATCAACTCAGTGGGAATCCATGCGTGCCTGCCCCTGCCGTTTACAAAGGAAGAGCTTTTTTTCCAGGTCAGGCTGCGCTACGATGAGTATGAAGCCGGCAAAAAAGTAAAAAACCTTCAAAAAACCATCCATCGTCAAAACAAGCAGCTGTTCCAGATCGCCGGGAATCTGCGTAAAAAAGAAGCCCTGTATACGGCACATATCGAGCAGAAAGAAAAGGAGATAAAAGGCCTGAAATCTAAAGTCAGATCCCTTTCTTCAGGCAGCGAATCTGACACCACAACCGAGCTTAAACTCCTATTGGAAAAAGAGGATATCAAATTCAATTCCTTTGGCTTCAAACAGGCCTTTGATGATCTTAAAATTCGTGTCAAAGATATTTTTTCAACCATTGTTTTGGAACGGGGTGTTTTTGATGCATTGGCCAACGTGCCCGACCCACTTGATGAAGAGGTGGAACCTGTTTATCAGCCGGTTGCCACCCATCTGACACGTGAACTTTTAAATTTTATGATCTGGAAGTCCGAGTGCGGATCTGAAACACTTCAAGAAGAGAAACCATCCGGTGTCCAAGAGTACTTTCGCATCAATTACTCCCAAGACATGCTCAATGCCTATATCCGCCTTGAAAAGGACGCTCCCAAAACAGTTACCACATACATGGTAGAACAGTTTCTCCATAAAAACGGGGTAATTTTCGGTATCGTAGACGATCAGGTCATCAGAGAGTGGATTGAGACAGCGGCAAAAGAGGGGGGGAAATTACTTGTGGCAGCCGGGAATCCCCCTGTTCCCCCAACCGATGGAGAAATTCACATTTATTTTCCCACCACCTTCAAGCGGGCGGGCCGGCTTAATCCGGACGGGAGTATCGATTTCAGGGAAAGAGGAGAGATTCCGCACGTGGACGAGGATATTTTGCTGGCGTCAAAGATCCTTCCTGTACCCGGGAAATCCGGCCTGGATGTTAAGGGCATGGAGATACCTGTGGAGGCTCCGGTTGACCCGGCTTTTTCTGCAGGGTCCGGGACCCGGTTTAACGAAGATAAAACCAAAATTTTTTCAACCACCCGGGGGGAACCTCATCTGGATGTGATGGGCGTTGTCTCTGTAAACAAAGAGTTTCAGATCAAAGGGGATGTGGGGTTTGAAACCGGCAATATCAACTTTGACGGAAATGTGATCGTACCCGGAATTGTTAAAGAGGGGTTTAAGGTCAAATGTGTTTCGCTGACCGCCAAGGAGATCTGCGGAGCTGAAATTGATATTTCAGGGGACCTGAACGTTTCAATGGGAATCATTGATGCAAAATTAGTTAATGTTAAGGGAGACATTCATGCCAAGTATGTTCGTAACTCAACCATTAACGCCTTTGGTAATCTAAAGATCGAAAAGGAGATTATTGATTCTACGATCTACCTTAGTGGCGCCTGCGACAATGAAAGGGGGACCATTCTCAATTCAACCTTGTCTGCAAAGCTTGGCATTAAAGCAGGAACCGTTGGAAACGAATCGGCTGGGGTCTCTTCTCTGACTGTGGGGATGGATGAACATTTAATCCGTGTAACCGGGAATATAAAGTCCAAACTCACGCATAATGAGGCGATGCTAAAAGAACTTGCATCGGAAATCAGCCAGATGAAGGAGGTGGATAAGTGGCTTCACGGAACCATCACCGGCAATGCGCATATTCAGGATCGTACCCAAATTGAAATCAGGGAATTAGAGGAAAAAAAAGCCGCATTAGACGTGACAAAAGAGGCCGCGGAATTAAAAAATATTTCAAATAAAATCCGAAAACTTGAAACAAAAGCTAAAAATGCTGAAAAGGAGATCAATGACGGGTTTGAACAGCAGGATCAGATACACAGCAATATTTTGATAAAACAGCGTGAAATCGAAGCGACGGAAAAGGCGAACAAACGCCTTGTTAAAAAACTGGAAAATCTGGAAAACATTTCAAACAAGAGCGACCCCGTACCTTACCTGGTTGTCAACAGGCGCATTCAATCACAGACAAAAGTCAAGTCGCTTCATTCGTTCAAAATTCTGGAGACATCCTTATCCCGCTGCATCATAAAGGAAACGAGCCGGAGTGAAGACGGCATTGTCTATTATTTAATGGAAATTGTTTAATAGGGTTTGCTTTGCTCAGGCGGCGCCGGATGCTTTGGCTCACAAATTTTCTAATGATGGCCGGAAAGGTTAACTGTCTGCACGGTTCCGCTTGACACAAAGGTGGTCTTTAACGTTCCTGCGGAGTAGGTGCCTCCGGTGTAAAGCCCGTCCAGTTCAGTTCCGGTATCACTGCCGCCGGTATAGACCTTGTAAGTGGTACCGTTTGTCAAATCAGAGGATGATACCAGAACAGATGAATAACGATGCTCCGGTGCAAAGGTAATCAGCGTGTTGCCCGCACTATCCTCGATATGAAAAAGTGTTCCGGCTGATGACGTCTGGTCCCAGGACAGCAGCACCGATGGCTGTCCGGATTGCTGACCTGGCGTTTCCACCATATTGGAATTGACCTGAGCCACTGCAACAAGCCCCCCGTTGATAAGCAAATCGCCGTTTACATCCAGCCCAAGTTCGGGAGAACTGGGCGGTCCATGCACAATAACAGTACCACCGGCAATGGTCAGACTGCCATTGCTGTCAATGCCGTCGCC
Source organism: uncultured Desulfobacter sp. (assembly GCF_963665355.1). Lineage (GTDB taxonomy): Bacteria > Desulfobacterota > Desulfobacteria > Desulfobacterales > Desulfobacteraceae > Desulfobacter. Next base: position 13,117 of record NZ_OY762228.1, on the reverse strand, counting down.
TGCTGACGCGCTCAGGTCTATGTACCCGCCATTAATGGTCAGCATGCTGCCGTCATCCCCTTCCACATCGCTGCCAAAGGTGGCATTCATACCGTCGTCGCTGGCGTTGACGTGGATTTCACCGTCGTTGATGGTGATGTTGGGGGCTTCAATTCCTTCCACTGATGCCTCTATATCTATTGAGCCGCCGTTGATCTCAATCCCCTCCTCGGATTTGATGGCATCATCTGCCGAGGAGACTGTAATGGTCCCGCTGTTAACAGTAATTATACCATCTGCTTTGATTGCCTTTGCTTCGGCAGCATCTCCGGCACTGATATAAATTTCTTCACCCGTGGCCGTGGCGTTCAGGGTAGGCGCGGAATCAGAGGCACCGATGGTCAGGGTCCCGTCCCCTGAAATGCACCGGCCGCCTTTGCCCGAATGGGATAATGTCATTGTGCCGCCCTCTAAAATCAGGTTGCCGTCCGACTTGATGCAGGGGCCATGATAAGCATCCAGTGTGCCGGTTTCATCGGTGTAGGTGCTGCCGTCACCGCTTGAGGTGATTGTCAGCCCGCCGGAATAAACCTCAACGCTTCCGTCGCTGGATATACCGCGGCCGGCCTTTCCGGTGGTGGTGATGTATACGTGAGCGCCATTGACCACCACGCTGTTGTCCGCCTTGATCCCGGTGCAGTAGGAGGGATCATAGCCTGATCCCGACTCCTCTAAAACGGCATTCCCCGAGGTCTCTATGGTTGTTATTCCGCCTGTAAGCTCAACATCAGCAGCGTTGAGCCCTTTAGACTGGTCCCCCCCAACCGAGATATCCACCGTACCGGCTGACATCAGTAAATCGCCGTCACATTTGATCCCGTCCCGGTCATCATCCTCAATTACAACACCGAGACTGCCGCCCGAAATCCGGACCGGTCCATCCCCTGCGTCCACCCCATCACTGCCGGCAGTCACATCCACGGTTCCGCCGGACTGATAGTACCCCTCATTGGTGTGGATGCCGTCCTTGGAAGAACTTGCAATAATAATAGCGCCGCCATCGACCACAATGTAATCGTCACTGCCCAGGCCATGCTGGTCATCGCCGGTACCGTAAACCACCAGGCTGCCGTTACCGGAGAAAAGTATCTGACCTTCGCTGAAAAAGGCGGCTTTCTGATCCTCATCATCCGGTGCATCGGCATAGGTCTCGCCATCCGTCAGCAAAGACGTTGTCTGCTCCATAAGTTCCACTGAAATGGTCACATCCGCCTGGATATTAATGGCAGGCCCGTCCTGGTTGGTAATGTCAACACCATCAAGCTGCAGCAAAAAATCATTATCCGAGTAAATTTTGAACATGCCGTCCGAGGTTGTTCCTGACAAGTTGTATATGATACCGGAAATATCCGCCGTTGACGTCACGGTTACATCTGCATCGGCCACGGCTATGACAACCCCTTCATCTGCCAGTGGATTGGTAACAGCTACAGAACTGCCGTTGTAGACGATGGTGATCGTGCTTCCAGTATCGGATGATAAGGTACATGTAAAGTCAACATGCGAGACGTCTGCATCAGTAATTGTCACCGATGTACTTGCCGGAGAAAAAATGTACCCTCCTAAAGACGGAGTGATGGTATATGTCCCTGCTTCGGCTGTGAATGAATAAGTTCCGGATGCATCCGTGGCTGTGCTTGAAGTCCCATTGCCTGACAGGGTAATGGTCACACCTGCTGTCATATCACCGCTTACCATGCCGGCTATAGTGTAAGTTGATTTGCTGTCATTGCCATCATCACTGTTGTTGCAGCCTGTTCCTGCAAAAACAGCACATAAAAGCAACAGCGTAATGATACGCAGAATACTTTTAGAGTTCATTTCTGATAGAGAAAATTTACTATCGGCCGCACTATTTTCCCTCATGTAATTATCTCCTAATATATTTCTAAAAACATAGAAACAAATAAGATAGTTTCTTCATAAATTCAAGTAATGTTGGGACTCGTCCCTGTTTTTGCGTTTTTGCAAAAAATCAAATGCCTATTTCAAAGATAGAGGTCTGGCCCGAATATTTTTTGCACACCTTTTTCGGGAATGAAACTTGAGTACGATTTTGAGTTGTTCTTGCGATCTGTCTTCATTTGGCTTACACTGCTTCAATCATACAGCGGGTGTTTTTGTATCGCCGTTATCTATATACTCCTAACCGTCCGGGATAGCTGAATGTTTTTACCTTTAATGGTTCCATCTGTGCTGTCTTCCGCCATGGCAGCTGTTTTTTCCGCCACTGCACTGGCCCTGTTTTATATTTTTTTGTCGTCAGCCACCTGCCCGGGATTCAGGTCCTGGACCCTGACCTTTTTTCTGGCAGCGGCTGCTGCGACCTGTCATTCAGTTTCCTCTCTGTTGTTTTCACATACAGGGCCAAACGGTATACATATTTTGCTCATTTTCGCTGCCAGCCTGCTTTATGACGGGTTCAGGCAGACGGCAGGACTGAAATCTAAAATAAAATCCTTGTTATGGGCAGACTTTGCGGCAGGTTTTGCTGTGATTATCCTTGACCGGCTTTTCCCCGGGGCTCCGTCCGGCACCTTTTTAATATCTGTCTCCGCGGGCATATACACCGCCCTGACCCTGCGCCTGGTGATCCTTGGTACCGACGCCCCCTCTTCCCCGATACGCCAATGGGTCACCACCGGTGTAATGGGTGTTTTCTGCCTCTCCTGCTGGATTAGGGCTGTCTGCCTTGTACGTTATTGCGTGTGGCGTGAAGACCCGCTTGCCCCTACGTCTTTTGAAGCCGCATGGCTGCCGCTTTTTTTATCCTGCGGGAGTATTCTTATGGCAGCAGTTCTTATCCGGCTTAACCAGGCCTTTATTGAGGACCAGGCAACCCGCCGGCAAAGAATACTTGAAGAGGCCAGGCAGGATGCTGAAAATACTGCCCGGGCCAAATCCGAATTCCTGGCCAACATGAGTCATGAAATAAGAACGCCCATGAACGGTATTGTGGGCATGATTGATATTCTGGCAGGAACGGCCCTGAATGCCGAACAAAAGGATTTTGCAAAATCCGCCATGGAAAGTGCGGATGCCCTGCTGCGCCTGCTCAACGACATTCTGGATTTTTCCAAGATGGAAGCCGGCATGATGGAGACCGAATTCATTGACTTCAACCTCACTGTCACCCTGGACTCATTTTCAGACATGATGGGGGTCAAGGCCTATGAAAAAGGCATTGAGTTCGGATGTCTGGTGGATCCCGATGTCCCGGTCTTCCTCAATGGAGATCCGGGCAGGCTGCGCCAGATCCTGACCAACCTTGCCGGTAATTCAATTAAATTCACAGATAAAGGTGAGGTGTTTGTCCAGGTAACCAGAAAAGCAGACAAGACTGATAACGGGGTTGAACTGCTCTTCTCCGTCAAGGACACAGGTATCGGTATTGCCAAAGATAAAATTGACTCTCTTTTTGACTCCTATACCCAGGCAGATGCATCTGTAACCCGCAAGTACGGCGGCACCGGTTTAGGACTGGCCATATCCAAGCAGCTTACGGAACTGATGGGCGGCAGGATCTGGGCTGAAAGCAAAGAAGGGCAAGGTACTACCTTTTTCTTTACCTCGGTCTTCAAACAATCCGCCTCCCCGGCCCAGGAGGCGGACTTAGGTCTTGATATCCGGGGAAAAAGCATTCTGGTGGTGGATGACAACCCCATGAACCAGAAGGTGCTGAACGCTTTTTTAACTTCCATGGAGTGCTCTTTCCACGGGGTCAGGGACGGATTTGCCGCCCTGAAACTGCTCTCAGAGCAGCCGGACCGGTTTGACCTGGCCATCATTGATTTTCAGGCATCCGGGATTCCGGGAAGTGAACTGGGTCGCAAGATCCGCGAGACCCACAGTGCCGAAAAGCTGGCCCTGGTAATGATCGCCTCTGCCGGCCGCAGGGGGGATGCAGACAAACTCAAGCACATCGGCTTCCAGGGATTCCTGACAAAGCCAGTGAAAAAAGCCCAGGTTCTGGATTGTATCCGCACGGTACTCAACCCGGAACACGGGGGCACCCTTGTTACCCGGTATACGCTGAAGGAGATGCGCCACCAGGCTGACAGAACCGGGGCGCAGGCCAGGCACATCCTGCTGGTGGAAGATAATAAAATCAACCAGAAGGTGGTCACAAAGATGCTGGAGACATTAGGCCATAAGGTCAGCATAGCGGTCAACGGACAGGAGGCAGTTAATGCCGTAAAAGACCACTTTGATGTATTTGACTTGATTCTGATGGATAATCAGATGCCGGTTATGGGTGGCGAAGAGGCATGTCGCCGGATCCGGGCCATGGAGCAGAACAGTCCCTTTCACACCCCTATTATTGCGCTCACGGCCAATGCCATGAAAGGCGACCGCGAAAGGTTTCTGTCTGCGGGCATGGACGGATATCTGAGCAAACCGGTTAAAAAGAATGACCTGGCCGAAACCCTGGCTGAAATTTTATAAAAAAGCATCCTTCCGGAACCTATCCGCCAGCATGGCTTCGTCGGTGTCATCCGCCTGCTCAGCAAAGGGCATCACCACTGGTCATGCCCTTTGCTGGAATCGCTTACGTCATCACCCATACCGACAAACCGTTTTCAGAAATTGGCAATCTAACAAATGCGCATCTTTCTTAACTGCTAATTAGGGTTTGCGTTTATCCTTGAGCACAGCATTTGAAATGACAATACGCTGGATCTCACTGGTCCCTTCGTAAATCGTAAATACCCGGGCATCCCTGTAATATCGCTCCACCTCATAATCCTTGGTAAAGCCGTACCCGCCATGCATCTGAATGGCCCGGGCCGTAATGTCCTGCACCATCTCCGAGGCAAAGAGCTTGGCCATGGAGGCCTCCCGGGTAAAGGGTTCCTTTCTGTCTTTCATGGATGCTGCGGAAAAAACAAGCTGGCGGGCCGCTTCGATCTGGGTTGCCATATCTGCCACCTGAAAACGGATGGCCTGGTGTTTGGTGATGGAGACCCCGAACTGTTTACGGCCTTTTGCATACTTAACAGCGGCATCAAAGGCGGCCTGGGCCACCCCGAGGGACTGAGCGGCGATGCCGATCCGGCCGCTGTCCAGCCCGGACATGGCAATTTTAAAGCCGTCTCCCTCTTTGCCCAGGATATTGGCGGCCGGCACCCGGCACTCCTCAAAGATCAGGTCGGTGGTGTCCGACGCCCGCAGCCCCATTTTATCTTCATGGTGCCCCACGGTAAATCCGGGCGTTCCCTTGGGCACGATAAAGCAGGATATCCCCCTGTGGCCCAGACTTTCATCGGTCTTGGCCGTGACAAGCACCACCGAAGAATTTTCCCCTGAGGTGATAAATCGCTTGGTGCCGTTAATTATATATTCACCCCCCTCTTTACGAGCCGTGGTGGCCTGGCTGACCGGATCGGAACCGGCATCAGGCTCGGTCAGGGCAAAGGCCCCGATAATCTCACCCGATGCCAGGGGTACAAGGAATTCCTGCTTTTGATCTTCTGTGCCGAATTTACATAAAGACTCGCACACAATGGAGTTCTGAACTGACATCACAACGGATGTGGAGGCACAGGAATAGGCGATTTCAGACAGGGCCAGGACATAGGAAACCGCGTCCGCCCCTTCTCCGCCATATTCCACAGGCACCATCATGCCCATCAGCCCTAATTCCCCCATCTGTCTGAAATTCTCTGCCGGGAACTCTCTGGTTTTATCCCTCTCTGCGGCTGCAGGCCCCACCACCTTGCGTGAGAACTCGCGGACCATATTCTGGATCATCACCTGTTCATCAGTTAGCTTGAATAACATGGCATCTCCTTTTCAAATAATGTGACCGGAATCAGGGGGCATAAACCACCACAATGAGTTCGGCATTTCTTGGGCCGACATTGCGCAGGTCATGCTTGATCCCGGAATTGAAATGAAGGGAATCTCCTGTTTTCAAGGTATTGACATGATCCCCCACCTGGATTTCCACTTCGCCGTCAAGCACATAGGCAAACTCCTCGCCTTCGTGCTGAAAGCCGACACCTTCATGGGACATACCCGCCTCCACAACAATGCGGAACGCCTTTAAGTGGTTGTTTTCCGCGCCAGGGCTTAAAGGAGTGTAGGCATAGTTATCCGTACGCTTGGTATAGGCATCGGCCCTGGCTTCTGTGGAATCATCCTGCTCTTTAAGCAGGAAGCCGGAATCCAGCTGCAGGGTGCGTGAGATCTGGAGCAGCGTGCCCACTGAGGGCCGCTGCTCTCCGCTTTCGATGTTTTTGATCTGATCCTTTGACAAACCGGTTTCGTTTGCCATGGCGTCCAGGCTGATTTTCTTGTCAAGCCTGGCCCGCCTGATTCGTGTTCCTACGTGGGGAATTTCCTTCTTTTTAGCCATACTATCTCCAATAGTTTGAGGGTGATCAAACTCCATCTTTGACTGAGCGCTCGTTCAGCGCCGACGGACTAAAAAAACACAAGGTTAAAAACTACTCTACAAATTCAATCCAGCCTTCAGTATCTTCTGCCTGTCCGTATTGAATGGCTGTCAGGGCATTGTAAAATTTCATGCAGGTTTCACCGGGATTTCCGTCACCAATATTGATGACGCGGTCTTTATACCGGATCTCCCCTACCGGGGAAACAACAGCTGCAGTACCGGACCCGAACACCTCTTTCAGAGTGCCGTTGTCATGTGCGGCAAGGACTTCATCAATGCTGATCTTGCGTTCACTGACTTTCATGCCCCATTTTTTGGCCAGATCAATGACGGAATACCGGGTAATGCCGGGCAGGATGCTGCCGTTGAGCACAGGCGTGACCAGTTCATCATTGATAACAAAAAAGATATTCATGGCCCCGACTTCCTCAATGTATTTGAGTTCAATGCCGTCCAGCCACAGGACCTGGTTGTATCCTTCCTCTTTTGCTTTTTCGCCGGCCAGAAGGCTTGCGGCATAGTTGCCAGGGGTCTTGAATTCCCCCACGCCGCCGCGCACGGCCCTGACATGATCTTCACACACCCAGATTTTTACAGGCTGCAGCCCCTGGGCATAGTATGACCCCACTGGAGAAAGAATGATAAAAAAACGATAAGTATGGGCGGCCCTTACGCCAAGATACGGGTCTGTGGCAAACATAAAGGGACGGATATAAAGCGAAGTCCCCATGGTTTCCGGGATCCAGTCCTTTTCGATTTTGACCAGCTTCTTAAGGGCATCCATCACGAAATCCACATCAATTCCTGGAATGCAAAGCCCTTTTGCAGACCGGTTCATGCGGGCAAAATTATCCCGGGCTCTGAAAAGCTGCACTTTGCCGGATTCTGTTTTATAGGCTTTCAGCCCTTCAAATACGGCCTGTCCATAGTGCAGCACCATGGCCGCAGGAGAGACCGAAAAAGTGCCGTAGGGTTCAATGCGGGCATCGCACCAGCCCTGCCCCTCTTTATAATCCATAACAAACATATGGTCGGTAAACACCGTACCAAATCCCAGGTCCTCATCTTTGGGCCGGGTCCCCGTTTTAGACGCCCGGGTAACTTTAACCTCCATTACGCCTCCGTTTTAAAAAACATTAAACTGTTACCGGCTGGTTTATCAAATGCTTTGGCCGGCTGCCAACCTTCGCAGTCATGCTAAAACCAGTCAAACCGGTCACGAAAAGCCAGTCTGGCTTCATCGTAAGTTGTCATATTAGGATATAAATAATGTGAAAGCAAAGGGATTTTAAATACCGGCTGAAATCATATGGAAAAATACTTGTTATTGCATGCCGGAATAAGATGTGTCTCATTACATCCTCGTTTTCAGATCATCAAAAAATCGTTCATTCATATATACGGAGAGCTCCGTTATGAGAAATATAAAAACCATTTTCTTTGTTATTTGTGCCCTGTGCTGTCTGCTTTCGTTAAGCTGTGCCGCAGGAATGAAACGCGTGGCGATTGTGCGTTACCAGCTGCCGCCTAAGAATTTTTCCGATGTTATTTTAAGTTTTAAAAAGGTAATGGAAATCAACGGGTACATAGAAGGCAAAAATATTGAATACATCGACCTTCTGACAGACACGATGACCAGGCATCCATTCCCCAGGTCAATGAATTCACCCGGGAATATAAAAACAAGGTGGATCTTTTTTTAACCTGTGGCTGGGTCTCCATGTTTGCCCGGCAAATTCTTAAAGGATCAGACACGCCTCAGATTTTTACCTTTGTTTTGCGAAGGGTGGCCTACAGACTGGTGCCCAGCCTGGAGACCGGGTCCGGCAGCAATATCGCAGGGATCTATCTGATTTACCCCCGGAAAAGATATTAAAACGGCTGAAGCTTACCATTCCGGGCGCAAAAAAATATGGTGTATGCTGGAATTCCGAAGTGCCGGCGGATATTCTTTTCAAACAGTCCTTTGATGAACTGGAAAACACCATGGGAATTAAAATTGTCTATTTTGATCTGGCCAAAGGGGTGGGCGCCATCATGGAAGAGATCCAAACCTCCGGCATTGATGCCTTTGGCGGCTGCGTCAATTTCAGGAAACCGCGCTTTGCAAAACTGTTTACCATAGACATACCGGTGATCTCCCCCAAACTGGACAATGGAAATCCCGGGATATGAACGGCACCAACGAAATAACAGGATTCTGGAACTCTTCCGGTGGCGAACTGGCTGCCCGGATGGCCCTGGATGTCTGGAGTGGAAAAATTCAAATTGGGAACATTATCCCCCAGCGGATCAAAACCCAGATTATATATGTCAATAAAGGCAATGCTGACCGTTTAGGCATACACATTTCACCGTTTCTGCTTAAAATTGCCAATGAAGTATACAAATAAGATGTCATCTGTTGCCAATTCCTGTCATTTTTATTAAATAAAATCTGAAATCTGAAGCCGGACGTTTCTTGTAACGTGATGCACTTGTTTTTAACCTGCTCATAACTAAAGGACGACACTATGACTTTGTTCAATCCAAAGACTGCTACCTTTGACCATCTTGATTCCGCTTCCAAAGCCATCATGGAAAAGACCATCCACTATTTTGAAAGCCGGGGCAAAAAGCAGCTGAAATCTGATTCCCATGAACGTATCTGGTATGATGATTTTATCACCTTTATAAAGGAAAATCAGATTTTTGCCACCCTTCTGACCCCTGCCAGATATGCCGGTGACAACAAAGAGGCCCGCTGGGACACACGGCGGATCTGTGATTTTAATGAAATTCTCGGCTTTTACAACCTGGCCCACTGGTACACCTGGCAGGTTTCCATCCTGGGGCTTGGCCCCATCTGGATGTCAAAAAATGAAGCGATAAAAGAAAAAACGGCTGATATGCTTAAGCAGGGGCATATCTTTGCCTTTGGGCTCTCTGAAAAGAATCACGGGGCCGACCTCTACTCCTCGGACATGACCCTGACCCCCTTAGGGGAAGGGCAGTATGTGGCAGACGGCGGGAAATACTATATCGGCAACGGCAACAAGGCAGGTATTGTGGCCACATTCGGCAAGAATTCAGAAACCGATGAATATGTATTTTTTGCCGCTGATCCCACACATGACAACTATGATCTTGTGAAGAATGTTGTGAACTGGGAAGGGTATGTGGCTGAATACAACTTAAGCGGTTATCCGGTCACGGATGACGATATCATGTCCACAGGCCAGGATGCCTGGGACAGCGCCCTGAACACCGTGAATGTGGGAAAATTCAACCTGGGCTGGGCATCCATAGGCATCTGCACCCACGCCTTTTACGAAGGTCTGAACCATGCCGCCAACCGTAATCTTTACGGCAAATGGGTCACAGATTTCCCCCACATCCGCCAGATCTTTGTGGACGCCTGCACAAGGCTTTGTGCCATGAAGCTGTTTGCCACAAGAGCTCAGGATTACTTCAGAAGCGCCTCCAAAGACGACCGCAGATATCTGCTGTACAACCCCATGGTCAAAATGAAGGTGACCAGCCAGGGCGAAGAGGTGATTGATCTGATCTGGGATGTGATTGCGGCAAGGGGCTTTGAAAAAGATACTTATTTTGAGGTGGCCACATCAGACATCCGCTCCCTGCCCAAGCTTGAAGGCACGGTGCATGTCAACATGGCACTGATTGTCAAATTTATGGCCAACTATTTTTTCAACCCCGGCACATTTCCTGACATCGGCAAGCAGGATGACCCTGCCTGCGACGAGTTTCTGTTCAACCAGGGCCCCACCCGGGGCCTTGGCAAGATCCAGTTCCATGATCCAAACCTTGCCTATGACAGTGTGGATCTGCCCAACGTCAATATATTTAAAGAACAGATTAAGATCCTTAAACAGATGCTGGCAACGGCGGCCCCGGACAAGGCCCAGGCCGGCAACATGGATTTCCTTTTGACCCTGGGGGAACTGTTCACCCTGGTGGCATACGGCCAGCTGCTCATCGAAAAATACAACATGGACAAATTTGACACCGACCTTCTTGAACAGATTTTTGACTTCATGGTCCGGGATTTCTCTAAATTTGCCCTGAGCCTCTATTCAAAAACAGATACCACCGAGGCCCAGATGGCACTCTGCCTGGAAATGATCAAAAAAGCCGGTAAAAGATCAGGAACGGTTTAACCGGGTTTGGGAGAACCATGTGATTTGTCATAAAGACACCTATGAAATGACCCCTTAACGGTCAGATAAAAAGGCGGCGGTTCAGGCTTGGGATCAAATTGGAATCGCCGCCTTTTTCCTTGCTTCGCATTTGGTCATGCACCCTCCGGCAGTGATCTGAGTGCGGCCAGGGCATCCTTGAATCTGTATTTTTTCACCCAGTTGTGGACCTCGGCCAGGATTTGTCTTTCTTCATCCGGCAGTTCATGGGACTCAAGCTCTTCAAGTACCGGGGTTGACCAGGGCCGGCCGTTTGCGTTCAAGTGCCTGTGGCGGAAAGCCCTTTAATGGTATGGGCCAGACGTTCGGCTGCCTCCCTGTCTTCGGCCAGCAGACTGACCAGGGTTGTAGCCCCGTTTTTATACTCCCGGGCAAAATCCTTAAGCAGCCTGCTGTAAAGGGCGGAATTTCCCATAATGTGTTTAAGTCCCATGTCTTTGTCAATACTGATAAACTCAGGAATCTTAATGACCGAATCTTTGGCGGGCGATCCGTACGGGCCTCGGGCAGACGATAACGACAGGGGATCGCATTTCCGGCAGATATATTTCAGCAGGATGGCACTGGCGTTAAGGGTTGTCAGCTGGTCCTTGAGCGAGGAGGTATCCACCTGGCGATGGTAATCTTTTCTTACCCCCTCTTCAAATGTCTCCACCAGGTCATTGTAAAACAACGAGGGGTTGATGGGCTTTTCCAGGAACACATCAATGCCTGTGGCATTGGCAGCCTTGAAAACCGTCTCCTTGCGGTAGGCCGAGACCATGATAATTGTGGCCGTCGGTGTGGTGCTGTGCTGCTGGATCTGGTTGGCGGCTTCAATGCCGTCCATGCCCGGCAGATGCCAGTCCATGAATACCAGATGATAAAACAGGATCTGTACCGGATGATCCAGGACCTGCAAAAGGAGGTCCTGGAGCTTAAGGAACAGCTGTCGGATTCCGACAAACATCTTGGCGAGGAATATGCCCGGAAACTTGTCCATACCGAGGTGGCGGCAATGAAGGCCCGGGATGAACTTGGATTCAGGGCTGGTATTCTTAAAGTTCCCTTCGGGCTGTATAACGAGAGCCGGGACATTGATTCGGCCCGTATCGGGGTGATGCTTCCCCAGGGGTTCTACAGTGAAAATATCCGGGAGATGACCAATGATTTACTGGGAATTTCCACCTATGGTGCCCTGGATTTAAGCACGGTCGGCACCTTGAGTTACTGCCTTCTTTACGGCGGGAATGACGCAGATTCCGACGGAGAGATTGCCATGTCCTTTTCCACCACGGGGCTCATGGATGAAGACTCCATTACAGAGGTGCGGATAGATGACGTTCTTGCAGGCGCCCTGACATGGCAGACCCCTTTGGAGGGGATGAATCTCAACCTCAATTACCAGACAGGACAGCTTGAAATCAATGGGACCAGAACCATAGAATATCCGGCCGGATCCGGCAACACCATCACCCCTTCGGCCAGGGTCCGGGATAACAGTTTCAGTAATATAGCCCTGGGGTTTGAATACACATGGGAAAACCTGGTGATCGCCAGTGAATATAGAGCTGCCAGAATCCGCTATCACTACACTATTTACAGCGGAGACACCACCCTTTACGACCAGCAGATGGATGAGATCAAGCCGACCGGGTGGTACATCCTTGCCAGCTATCGCTTTACCGACTGGTTCGCCACGGAGGTGTCCTACTCTGAATACTGGACCGATCAAAATGATAAAAAAGGAGAGACTCTGAACGCCAGCAGCGTACCCATGGGATTGTACGGCTACCAGAACACCCTGTCACTCAATGCCCGGTTTGATATCAATGATTACTGGATCATTAAAGCCGGCGTGAACTTCAATGAGGGTTTTGGCACCGGATACAGCTTTCAGCAGGATGAGGAGCTGAAGAAGGACTGGACCCTGTATCAGCTGAAAACTTCGGTCTCTTTCTGATCCCGATCCCAACAGTATAAGAAGAAAGGCGGCGTTTCAAGTCAGGTAAAAACGCCGCCTTTTTGCCAGTCTGACACAGGGGCGCGGCGGACAAGGGAAAACCGTCACGCCCTCAAAATGCCTTCTCCCCCTCAGGCAAGGTCAAACCGGTCAAGATTCATGACTTTATCCCAGGCTGCAATAAAGTCATGTATAAATTTTTCCTTAGCATCCTCACAGGCGTAGACCTCAGCCAAAGCCCGCAGCTGGGAATTGGAACCAAACACGAGATCCACACGGGTACCGGTCCATTTTAGGTCGTCTGAGGCCCGGTCATAGCCCTCAAAAACCGTGTCATCGTCCCGGCTCTGCCGCCAGACCGTATCCATATCAAGCAGGTTAACAAAAAAATCCGTGGTCAGGATCTCCGGCCTTTCAGTAAAAACGCCATGGCTGTTATGCGCATAGTTGGCATTTAGCACCCGCAGGCCCCCAATGAGAACCGTCATCTCAGGTGCGGTCAGTGTCAGCAGCTGGGCCCGGTCAATCAGCATCTCC